>JAPPKV010000167.1 GCA_028819775.1 Gammaproteobacteria bacterium
CAGATGGACACCCTGGCCGAGAAGGGAATCGCCGGGCATTGGCTCTACAAGAACGATCTGGCGGCCGAAGGCAGCCATGTTCGAGCCCGGCAGTGGGTGGCGGGGCTGCTCGATCTCCAACAGCGTGCCGGCAATTCGCTCGAGTTCATCGAGAGCCTGAAGATCGACCTGTTTCCCGACGAGGTCTACGTCTTTACGCCCACGGGCGAGATCATGGAATTGCCACGGGGCGCCTGCCCCATCGACTTCGCCTACTCGATCCACACCGACATCGGCAACCACTGCGTCGCCTGCCGGATCGATCGCAGCCTGGCACCGCTTTCCGCCCCGCTCGAGTCGGGCCAGACCGTGGAAATCATCACCGCCAAGGAAGCCCGGCCTAGCCCCGACTGGCTGACATTCACGGTTTCGAGCCGCGCCCGGGCGGCGATCCGCCAGGCGCTCAAGGTTCAGCAGCGCTCGGAATCGGTCCGCTTGGGGCGTTCGCTGCTCGACCGTTCCCTCGGTCACGCCAATACATCGATCAAGGCCCTTGATTTCCGTCGGCTGCGCTCGGTGTTCCGGGAATTCGGTGTGCGCAAGCTCGATGACCTGCTCGCCGAGATCGGCATCGGGAACCTCATGGCCTACGCCGTGGCACAACGACTGATGGCGGCCGACAACCCGGACTACGAGGCAGTCGACATCGAACGCGGCGGTCCGGTGGCGATTCGCGGTGGCGAGGGGCTAGTCATCACCTACGCGCGCTGCTGCGGGCCGGTGCCCGGCGACCATGTCGTCGGACATATGACGCCGGGCAAGGGGTTGGTCGTACACGTCGAGACCTGCAACAACGTCGCCGAACTGCGCCGGCGAAGCCCCCGGGAGATCATCCCGTCGCGGTGGTCGAGCCCCACCCAAGGCGAGTTCGAAACCGCCCTTGACGTCAGCGTGAACCGGCAGAAAGGGGTCGTCGCCGAACTTGCCAACGCGGTGAACGCCGCCGATGCCGGCATCAACAACATCACCGTGGACGAGCGAACGGCGGAACTGTCGCGCCTTCGTCTCGAAGTCTCGGTACGCGACAAGGAACACCTCGAACGGGTCCGGCAGCGCCTGCTGGCCGTGGCGGCCGTCCAGTCCGTCGATCGTCCCGTCGCCCCCGAACGTCACGTCGAGGACGATTGAGGGCCGTCGTGCTCAGATTCCGAACTAATCTGACAATGCTGACATCGTCTCGGAAGCCACCGACGCAAGGCAAATGGGGGAGTGCCGCCTGGGAAACAGGAACATAGGCATGGTTCCCGTCAACGTGTCGTGTGCAACTCGCTGCCTCGTTACTTCGGGAGCGGCACACTAGTGCCTCGACGAGCCGTACACACGGATGCAGCCCCGCAGGCGATCGGCACCTACTCCCAAGCCCTTGTCGTTGACCGCACGGCCTACCTCTCCGGCCAGATTCCACTCGACCCCGAGTCCATGCAGATTGTCGGCGGTGGGATTCGCCGCGAAGTCGAGCAGGTGCTTGCCAATCTCGCCGCCGTGGCGGTCGCGACCGGCGGCAGCCTCAAGGATGTCGTCAAGCTCACCGTCTATCTCACGGACTTGAACGACTTCCAGACCGTGAACCAGGTCATGGCCGGCGAGTTCGACGAACCCTATCCCGCCCGAGCCGCCGTCCAGGTCGCGGCATTGCCGCGAGGCGCGCGGGTAGAGATCGACGCGGTGCTGATACTGCCCGGCTGATGACCGCGCCCAGCGGCGAACAGCCCACCATCGCTCCCGTGACCGACCTGCCGGGCGTGGGCCCCGGTACCGCGGAGAAGCTTGAACGACTCGGCATCACGACACTAGGCGACCTGTTACTGCACCTCCCCTATCGCTACCAGGACAGGACGCGATCCGTACCCTTCGACGAGTTGGCACCCGGCACGGAATGCCTGGTCACCGGCAAGATCATGGCGTCGAGCATCAGCTACGGTAGACGACGGTCGCTACTCACCCGGCTTGGGGACGGGCACGGCACGCTGACCATCCGGCTGTTTCACTTCTCGCGCGGCCAGGAACAATCAATGCAGCCGGGTAGCTGGATGCGATGTTTCGGCGACGTCCGCATCGGCCCGAACGGGCTGGAGATGGTTCACCCCGAATACCGTTTGCACCGCGCCGAACCGCCGCCAGCACGGGCCGAACTAACGCCCGTCTATCCGGCCACGCTCGGACTGACATCGGGACGGATTCGAAAGTGGGTGGGCCCCGCGCTCGAGCGTTGCGAAGACGCCCTCGCCAGCACGCTGCCCAACATGGAGTTCGCCGACCTCATGAAGGCGATTCGGTTCCTCCACGCCCCGAGCAACGACCAGGACCGCATCATTGCCGCCCGGGAACGCGTCGTTCTCGACGAACTCACCGGTCACTACCTGGTCATGAAGCGGCGCCAAGCACTCCTGAAACGCCAGTCCACCATCGCACTGCCCTCCGGGCCGAAACTCGGGCGGCAATTGCTCAAGCAACTCGGATTCCGCCTGACACGAGCCCAAGCGAAGACAACCGGGGAAGTGCTGGAGGATCTGGCGAAGGAGCGGCCCATGATGCGCCTGCTGCAAGGCGACGTCGGCTCGGGCAAGACGGTGGTCGCCGCCTTCGCCGCGACCCGAGCCGCCGAGCGAGGCTGCCAGACCGCCATCATGGCCCCCACCGAGATTCTCGCCGAACAACACTTCGAGACGATGAGCGCCTGGCTGGCACCGCTCGGCATCGACGTGGGATTGCTCACCGGCCGGCAAAGCGCCCCCGAACGGCGAACGCGGCTGGAAGCTATACGGGAGGGCCAGGATCTTGTCGCCGTGGGCACCCACGCCCTGTTCCAGGCCGGCGTGGAGTTCCGGCAACTGGCGCTGGCGATCATCGATGAACAGCACCGCTTCGGCGTGCACCAACGAATGCAGTTGCGCGACAAGGGCCGCCTGCCGCACCAATTGGTGATGACCGCGACACCGATTCCGCGCACCCTGACGATGGCGCTGTACGCGGACATGGACGTATCCACCATCGACGAACTGCCGCCCGGACGGCTGCCGGTGCACACGCACGGGGCAGCCATGTCCCGGCGGGGCGAGGTGATCGACCGGGTCCGCGACTGGTGCGAGAGGGGCCGGCAGGGCTACTGGGTCTGCACGACCATCGAGGAGGACGAGGAAAACGAACTGAACGCCGCCGAGTCCGTGCACGCGGAACTCGCCGCCCAAATGCCCCGCCTGCGCGTCGGCCTCGTCCACGGTCGGCTGCCGCAGGCGGAGAAGAACGCCGTGATGGCCCAATTCAAGGCCGGCGAGATCGACGTCCTGGTCGCCACGACGGTGATCGAAGTGGGCGTCGATGTACCAAACGCCTCCGTCATGGTGATCGACAACGCCGAGCGGCTCGGCCTCGCCCAGCTACATCAGCTTCGCGGCCGCGTGGGCCGGGGTTCAGCCCAGGCGACGTGCATCCTGCTCTACGAGGCACCGCTCAGTGCCGTCGCCCGCGAACGCCTAGCGGTCATGCGCGACACCAACGACGGCTTCAAGATCGCCGAAAAGGACCTGGAACTACGTGGTCCCGGCGACATTCTCGGCACCCGGCAGACCGGCGAAGAGACCTTCAAGCTCGCCGATCTCGGCATCGACCGTCACCTGTTGCCGCGCGCCGTGGAGTTGGGCAACCGCCTGCTTGCCGAGGACGAAACCACGGCGCAGACGATCATCGACACCTGGGGACGGCGCGACGCGGAGTACGCCTCCGTGTAGGACTCGACCGCTCCGCGGTCGCCCCGAGAATTCGCTAGCGCGAATTCTCCCGGTCGTTCAGCCGCACATGCGTGGGCGACGCTTGGTCACGACATCCGCCGTGGTCAACAGCCCGACGCCGCGAGCGCGCCAGTCGGCGAGCAGCGCATCACGGCCATCCTCGTTGATGGCTCGCACCGCATCCGTGACCACGGTGATCGCGACCCCGGGATGACGGGTTAGCAAGCCTTCGACCGCGTACCGGTTGCACACGTCGAGTGCGACGCCGTAGAGCACGACGTCATCGATGGCCAACGCTTCGACCACCGGAGTAACACTCGGATTGGTGAATACGTCGAAGTAGTGTTTATGGAACAGGATGTCGCCGCCGTGACTCGCGACGCGGCCGACCACCTC
>JAPPKV010000405.1 GCA_028819775.1 Gammaproteobacteria bacterium
TGGTGAGTTCCCGTGCACCTACGGACTGGCAGGCCTCCGCTTGGCAGACCCGCACACTAATCGGTGGCTGGGGTTTCGTCTTGAGGTCGTGATAGAAGGACACAATGCCGCGCACCTCGGCGCGGCTCAGATTGAACACCTCGGCGACGTCGTGCTCTTGGGTTCGGCTGACGTAGCCGAAACGCCGCACGATTTCCCGCAGGGCAATGAGTACGCCGCCTACCCGGTCGCGGTGCTGCCGGGCGATCTCCCGTGCCAAGTCATCGGGTTTGGACTCGATTTCGGCCATGGGTCGATGTTAGCAGCGTTGCAGCGAGCGCAACGAACCACTGACGCGCGTCGATGTGTGTCAGATCACGCGCCACCAGGGCGCCGCCAGCACATCCGGGGCAAGCCACTCGACGGTCTCGCCGTCGTGCAGCAGCAGACCTGCCCGGGCCTCTGGGTATTCCTTGCGGAATGTGCGCAGCCGGACGGTGTCGCGCAGGCGGGGATTGGCGGTTGCCTTGACCTCGATCGGCAGCAACGCGTCGGGTGTCTCGACCACGAAGTCCACCTCGTCGCCGGTGGTCGTGCGCCAGTACGTGACCTCGGCGGGGTCGGACCGGCTGTCCCGCCAGGCGAGCAGGTCGCACAGCACCAGGTTTTCGAGGTGTGCCGGGGCGGGATCGGTGGCCGCGATCCGCAGTGCCAGGCCGGTGTCGCACCAAAACAGCTTCGGCGACTTGACGAGCCGTTTCGTCTTGTTGACGGCGTATGCGGGAAGCCGTAGCAACAGGTAGGACACCTCGAGCAGGTTGAGGTAACGGTGGACGGTTGGTTGCGGGATCGACGCGTCTCTTCCCATCTCGGTCTGATTGACGATCTGGCCGATGCGCAGGCAGGCGGTACGGACCAGCCGTCGGAAGTCGACCAAAGAGGCGACCGACGACAGAGTTGCGAGGTCTCGTTCAAGGTAGGTTTGGATGTAGCCGTCGTACCAGATGGACCGCCCGGCATCGGTCTCGATGTGCGCGGCGGGGTCCGGGAAGCCTCCCCGACGCACGGCGGCTCGCCAGTCCTCCGGGTACGCTGTGTGTCCGGCCACGATCTCCTGCCAAGCGGAATCGGGTATGGACAGCAGATCCTCCCAAATGCCGGTTCGCCCTAGGCCAAGCTGCTCGCGTCGTGTCATCGGCCAGAGCGTCAGATAGCTTGCCCGGCCCGCCAGCGACTCCGAAACGCGCGCCATGAGTGCCAGGTTCGCGGATCCGGTGAGCAGAAACCGACCGGGCGTTCGGTCGTTGTCGACGTGTCGCTTGATAGCCCGCAGAAGATCGGGTGCCCGTTGAATCTCGTCGAGCGTAACCGGGTCTGGGCCACCGAGCAGGCTGTCGGGGTCGCGTTCGGCGGCATCGAACGCGTCGAGATCGTCGAGCGAGATGAACCGGCGCGGACCCGGGGCAAAGCGTTGGGCAAGTGTGCTCTTGCCGGTCTGACGGGCCCCGGCCACGACGACGACGGGCATCACCTCGAGGTGGGCATCGAGTTGCGGCTGAACGGCCCGTGGAATGAAATCATTCATGAGTTGAATGATAATCATTCATCGTGTGAATGAAAATGAGTTGCGGAGGACTCCCAGGCACCGGGACGACCACCGGCACCCGCCAAAAACGGGTGAACTGCCGTGGTGCCGCCTCTTTGACGCCTGTGGCGTCGGTTCCTATTGTCTTGTTCTTGCGAGCACTGCGGGCTCATTGTCTGGCGTTGTTCGCCGAACATGAACTGACGCCGATATCGCCGAGGAGATTGGTGCCGCCAAGGGGGCTCTGCGCGGAGCCCCAGCGGCCGTCTTCCGGTCATCGGCGACCGCCGCTACAACGGCGAGGAAATCTCCAGTTGCTCCATGACGCCGTTGAACCACTGGATCACTTGCGGGTGGTAGGGGATGCCGTTCGCGCGCCGGTCGATCTCGGCTTCGTGTTCGGGGAAGCCCGCGTAGACGACCCGCGACTCGCCCGGTGCCGGTTTGCAGTCGAGGATCGATCGCAGATAGGCATCCATGTCCGCCTTGAACACATCGACATCGGCGAACGCAGCGACGTTGTAGGCCATGAAGTAGTGCCCGGAGCCTTGGCGCCGATGCGGACCGGCTCCCGTTCCCGGCAGCGCCTTGCAGAGAATCTCGACGAGCATCGACAGGCCGAAGCCCTTGTGCGAGCCGATGTCCCGGGTTCCGCCCAGGGGCAGCATCAAGTAGCGGTCCGGCACGTCGACCTCGTCCATGACCGGCGCGCCGTCGGCGTCGGTGATCCAACCGGGCAGGACCTTGTTGCCGAGGCGCCGTAAGAGCTGGATCTTGTTGCCGGCGACGGAACTCATCGAGGCGTCGAATATGAACGGCGGCTCGTTCTTCGACGGGGCCGCGATGCCTAGTGGGTTCAGGCCCAGCAGCGGTTCGGCGCCTTGGGTGGGCGCGACCTGAAGACCGCCGGATGTCATGGACATGCCGACCATGTCGTATTCGAGGGCGAGGTGGGCGTAGTAGGCCGCCGCGCCGTAATGACCGCTGTTGAAGGCCGTCACAACCGCGACGCCGTTGTCCTTGGCTCGCTCGCAGGCGAGTTGCATCAGTTCCTTGCCTTGCCCCAGGCCGAGACCCCGATCGCCGTCCACCGAGACTGCGGCAGGGAAGTCCCGCACCCGCCTCATGGTGGGTGTCGGGTTGATGTAGCCGCCCTTTAGGCCGGCGACATAGGCCCGCATCATGTTGCTGACGCCGTGGGAGTCGATGCCGCGCACGTCTGCGTAGATCAACGGATCCGCGCACTTCGCGGCATCCGAATCGGTCATGCCGAGGGCCGTGAAGATGCTCTCCACGACTTGGCGCATGGTCGAGTGGGGCACGCGTACCGCGATGTCCTCGGGAACCTTGAACCGTTCGAGCATCCGGGTCTTCCTCCTAGCGTGGGGCGTCGGCTGGGCGAAGCGCGTAAGCATAGACAGAAAGCGACCGATTGGGCACACGCCCCCGAACCCTCCGCGGGGAGGAGGATGGAGCGGTTCCCGATCGAGCAAACAGCGACGTGTCTTGGCATAGTGCATTCGGTTGCGAAGGAGTCCGAGATGACAGAAAACCCAGGCTTGGGCCGGAAGCCACTGTTCGCCATGTTGCCGCCGGTCAACGCCGACATGCGCTCGTGGGCCGAGCGCCTAGCAATGGATGTACCCGGCTTCGATGTAGCCGTGTTGGAGGACGATGCCGCCGTACGGGAAACTCTGGCCGATGTGGACGCCGCGTACGGTTGGGTGTCACCGACGATGCTTCCCTTGGCACAGAACCTGCGCTGGCTGCAGAACCCGTTCGCCGGGCCGTTTCCCGGTTACTACTACCGGGACCTGGTCGATCATCTGGTGGTGGTCACCAATCCGCGGGGCATCTACTCGGACCACATCGCCCACCATATCCTCATGCTGATGCTGGCCTTGTCCCGGGGTCTGCCTTACTACATGGATGCCCAGAGGGCCGGACGTTGGGATCCCCGCGCCCGCAAGCATGGCTACGTCAACATCGCTGGATCGACCGTGCTGATCAACGGGGTTGGCGGCATCGGCGCGGAGACGGCGCGCCTGTGCGCGGCGCTCGGCGCCACGGTGGTCGGCGTCGATCCGCGACCCGAGCACGACTGTCCGGCGGCGATCCACGCGCCGACGGCCCTCGACGACCTCCTGCCGACGGCGGATTTCGTGGTCACCACCGCGCCGCATACGCCGGCGACCGAATTCATGTGGAACGCCGACCGCTTTGGTCGAATGAAGCCGACGGCCTATTTCATCAACATCGGCCGCGGCATGACCGCCAAGCTCGAGGACCTGACGGCGGCGCTGGCCGCAGGCGAAATCGCGGGTGCGGGCCTCGATGTCTTCGAGGTTGAACCCTTGCCCGCCGACCACCCCCTTTGGCGGATGGAAAACGTGCTGATCACGCCGCACGTCGCCGTCGCGGAGGCTGCCGACATTCCGGAACGGCGTTATGCGCTGCTAGCCGACAACGCGCGGCGGTTCCTTGCCGGCGAACCCCTGCGCAACGTGGTTGACAAGGCCCTCTGGTACTAGCAGCCCACGGCGACATTCGTCGCCGGTGCTGACACAATGAACCGAGAATCGTGGGGAGGA
>JAPPKV010000170.1 GCA_028819775.1 Gammaproteobacteria bacterium
TGCCGCGCGTGCCGTACGACCATGTGCGGCTTGATGTCTCGTTGACCGGCACGGTGAGCGAAGCGGTAGGTGCCGGTCGGTAGTATCACGCTGCCTCACGGCAAGAGCCTAACTGGTGACCCGGCGCCCCCCCGTCTACCGCACCCGCAGCGCCCACACTGAGATGTGATTGGGCAACCGTCCTCCGCCTAGCGACGTGACCTTGATGCTGGTGGGACTGAGCGCGCCGGCTGGGGTCCAGTGGAAGTACAGGGACGAACCCGCCCGTACACGACGACTAGTGAGGCGGGGGTTAGGGGAGGAGGATGTATAAGGTCGGAGACGAAGGCTCTCCCGCATATTGGTGAAGATGTCGTGCAGATCCCAAGTGGTCATGCCATATGCTTGCCAACCTTGGAGATCGATCCAGAGAGTGATGTAGAAGTCGGCGAGGATCTGCTCTGGTCGCCAAGATCTTTCGGGGCTGACATCGACCAAGGATGCGAATCCCCGATGGGGGGATTGTGTGAGGCGCCGCATCAACGCGCGTTCACCTCCGGGGTAATCGCCGCCCCAACGGTCCATGGCGTAGCGAAGGACCATTGATGGAACGCCGTAGATTTCGCGGCCATCCAGCAGACATGGTCCGGAATTGCCGTCGTCGGCGCGTCCGACCCAACTGCATTCCTCTGGAGCAAGAGCGATTCTCCCGGTACCGCTGCCCCGATGGTCCCATCCGAAGAAATGAGCCATGTCGCCGAGCCAGTCCCAGTACCAATCCCGGCTCTCCGCAGAATAGTTGTAAGCGGCCCAGCCCAGTTCCCGGCCGGAACCGTGTCCGAATATCCCGTAGGCGACGAGCTGTTCGGCTAGGGTTGCGCCGCCTTCCCACTCCCACAAGTCCTTGGTCCGCTGTCCGCCGGCACCTTGGAACCTGGCATAGGCTTGCACGAGGTGCGTGACTTCGTGTGCGACTAGCGAAGGATAGTAGTCGAGCAGTGCTTGCTTCGTCACCATGTTCCCCACGACGCCTTTTGGGTCTGGAACGTGTCCGTAGAAGATCTCCGCCTGATTACTCGTGGGGCAGTCCTGGCGCGGCAAAAGATCTAGTGGCCAAACCCAACCCCCCAAGTCAGCGCGATTTGCTTCCTTGGTCATCAGCACTAGGAAACGCCTGTTGCTGTCCACATCCGAAAGTCCACCGAAGTAGTCGTCGTGAACACCCTTGATGTTGGTCGAGTAGAAGGCATCAAGATTCGCCAACTCCGAGTCGCTGAAGGTTTCGGTGGGATTGTCGAGGTCGTCGAGCCAGATCGATCTGTTGCCGACGTGCCGGACCACAGCCCTCACCTGCGCCGAACTGTAGCAAGTTGTTCTTTCCGCGTCCGCGTAGAGCGTTAGCGTGTCCCCAACCTGCAACTCGCTCCGTGCGTCCGCCAGCGCGGTCCGGCCCGAGCGTTCCAGCCTCCGCAAAAGTTCTTCGTTGCGAGCCATGATCTCGTTGTGCGCCCTCGTCCAGCGCATCCGCAGGGTGTCGTCGGCGAGCGGCGATTCACCAATGCCGCCGCCCGCTGGGGCGGGTGCCATCGGTAATGCAGGCTGCGGGGCGAACGCGGCCGACGCACTGAAGGGCCCTTGAGCCAAGGCCGCCATTCCGGGCTGACTCGCTTCTTCGAGAGCCTTGCCATGCGCCGCCACGACGATGCGGTCGCTCTCCGCTGCAACGACGGAGGCATCCCAGGGAGTGCCTGCCAAGTTGACATCGGTAAGCGAGGCCGCATCCTCCGAAATGGAAGTGACGCCGATCAAGTACTCACCACGGGACGCACTCCCGGGCAGGTGGAGGCACCCGTTACCACCGTAGGTATACCAATAGTGGTTCGGCTCCACCTCCAAGCTCTGCGGCGTCACCCCCACCGCCCGCGCGTCGCTCTTGCTACCCACGACCACCCGCAGCTCCTCCCTCCGCGGCGGCAGACAGTCGCTCCGCGGAACGATGAACGACAGACTCGTCGCGCTGGCGGAGGTGACCCGCGCGCTACGACCACCCACAGACACTTGGTTCTGCGCAGCAGTGGCCGAGAACCCCGAGCCCGTGATCCTCGCTTCGGCACCCTCGACCAGCACGGCGGGCGCGACCCCCGAGATCACCACTTCCGTCTGCGTCCCGGGCTGCACCGTTACCCGGAAACTGAATTGGGCGCTCAAACCTCCGGGGTCGCTGGCGGTCACCGTTACGACAGCCGATCCGACTGACACGGCACCGACCCCGAATTCGGCGCCCGACACCAGGGCCAGGACCACTGCAGCGTTGGAACTGCCCGCCGCGTAGGTTAGTGGATCACCATTCGGGTCGCGGAAGTGATTGGCTCCCCGCCATGCGCGCACTTCATCGACGGTCAGGCTCAGATCGGGGATGGTCGACACAACTTCGGGAGCATCATTGGCCGCCCGCACCGTCACGGAGAAACGCTGCTGAGCTGTCAGCCCGCCCGGATCCGTCGCCGTGACGGCGATGCTCGCGGTCCCGACCGACACTCCCGTCAGCGTTATCGTAGCACCGGCAACCGCGGCGGTCGCGACACCCCGGTTGGAGCTCGCCGCGCTGTAGCTGAGCACCTCGCCGTCAGGATCGTCGAAGAACGGAGAGACATCGACGGTGACCACCTGCCGGGGCTCCACCGACCGCCCGGGAATGCTCCCGATCGCAACCGGTTCCCGATTCGGCACCGTCACGGCGAACAACTGTTGAATGGCCATCCCAGCGGGGTCGGCAACCGTTACCGTCACCCTGGTGCTGCCGGGCGCCCGCGCGCTGATCGTCAGGGTACTGCCGGCCGATTCCACGGAGGCCACCCCCACGTTGGCGCTGGCCGCCGTGAAGGTCAGGGAATCTCCGTCCGGGTCGGTGAAGTAGCGCGCCAGGTCGAACTCCAGAGTATTCCCGGCCAAGAGGGTCCTGGATGGGATGGTGTCGAGAGCAGTCGGTGCCCGATTCGGTACCGTGACCGCGATGTCCTGCTCTGCAGACAGCCCGTCAGGATCGCTGGCAGTTACCGTAACCGTGGAGATCCCCTGGGTGATCGCGGTCAGGGAGACCACGCTTCCGGCGACCGATGCCGAGACGGCCGTCGCGTCCGAGTTCGCCACGGAATAGCTCAGCGCATCTCCGTCCGGGTCATTGAAGTACGCCGACGCATCCACGGAAGCCGTGTCGCCGACGAAGATGGATTGTGCCGGGACAGCATCCACCGCGACCGGGGCCTGATTGGGCACGGTGACGGTAAACGTCAACTGTGCCGACATGCCGCCCGGGTCTCGGGCGGTAACCGTTACGGTCGCTATTCCCCGCGCGGCCGCGGTCACTGTCACCACGCTTCCGGACACCGAAACCGATGCCGTCGCGGCATTCGAACTCGCCGCCGTGAAGGTCAGGGCATCACCGTCCGGATCGGTGAAGTAGCTCGCCACGTTTATCGTGACTGTCTGTCCCGCGGCTACCGTTTGAGGGGTGATTGAGCCGCTTGCCAGAGGTGCTCGGTTCGGAGCCGGAGCGGGTCCTGTACCGCCATCGCCGCATGCGGCGGTCCAAAGCACCATCAGCGCTACGGCGGCACGCGCAACACTGCGTCTCGACGGAGATCGGCTCACCACCGCTCGTCGAGAGCGAGGGAGAGTCGGGGTTGCGGAAGGTACGGGTACTCCGGCGGGAGACATGTGCCTTCCGATGTTCGGGATTGACGAGGACGCGCGAGTATACGCCCCTGGCACCCGATCAGCAATAAAACGATGGTAAACCTACATCGAAAATGTCACCCCAGCCGATCCTCCCCGCGATCCAGCCAGATCACGTAGGAGTACGCGACCGGAATCAATGACCATCGCGAGTAGTAGGAGCGCGGGCGGCCCGTCGGCCTCCGCGTCTCAATCACTCACCGGCGGCGGCTCCTCGTCTTCCTCCTCTTCGGGAGGCCGCGGGCGGTTCATGCGCAGCGTGACCCCGCCGAAGAAGGTCGACCCCGAGCGCTCGACCTTGTGGTCGCCCTCGTACAGGTAATCGAGGATGGCCTGGTCCCACGACAGCCCCGCCTTGGCAACAAGCTCCATCCACGGGCCGTGCGCGGTCTCGTCGGGGGCCTCGGTGGTGCCGCTCCAGATGGTGACGCGCGGGTTG
>JAPPKV010000182.1 GCA_028819775.1 Gammaproteobacteria bacterium
CAGCCCGGGGTATCGTCCCGCGGGTAGAAGTAGACGACGACGTGCTTGCCCTTCAGGTCCTTCAGCGCCACCTTGTTGCCGTCCGCATCGTTCAAGGTGAACTGCGGTGCCGCCTTGCCTTCTTCTATCGCCATGCCCTTGCTCCGAGTGATTGATGGATCGAGCGCAGTTTACGCATCGTCGGGTGGGGAACGATAGCGTTCGCGGATATCGGCCAATCCCGCGTCGAGTTCCTCTCGGGAAAGGTAACGACCGCGCACCATGACGGCGTTGATCGAACGGGTGTTGCCGATGTCTAGGAGCGGGTCGTCCTGGAGCACGATGAGGTCGGCGGACCGGCCCGAGGCGATGCTGCCCCACAGGTGGTCCTGACCATAGAACTCGGCGGGTGCGGTCGTCCCGGTAAGCAGGGCTTCAAAGGGGGTCAGGCCAGCCTTGGCCATCGCCTGAAGCTCGTGGTGAATGGAGAACCCCGGCACGTTGAAGATCTGCGGTGAATCCGATCCCAAGAGAACCGGGACGCCGGCACGAAACGCGGCGCCGATCAGGCGTTTGCGCAGATCAAGGAAAGTCCTGGCCGAATCCGGCGTAAACGCATTCGCCGAGCCCGTCACGGCGTTGGAATAGCCGGTTCGCAGGTTGGGTGGAAGGTAGTCGTACTCGTCGCGGGACTGCAGTTCCGTGAGCGATCCGGCGACGTTTTCCAGCAAGGCCTCGGTGGGGACGATGGCAGCGCCCAACTCCAGCAGCGCGTCGAGCGTCGCCTCGATGCGTGTCTCGTCGGCGTCGTAGGCAAGGTCTGCACCGAACCACGAGGCATTGCGGTTGGCCAGTTGTTTCGGCTCGACGAGGGTTTCGACGAACCCGTCGAGGTGGTCGATGGTGCGCTGTCCTGCCTCAAGGCTCGCGACTAGGCCGACGGCACCGGTCACGTGGCCGGAGAACTCGATTCCCTCGGCGTTGGCGGTGGACGCCACGGCGTGGAACACCGCCGCTGGCAACCCGGGATGGATTTTCAAGAGGTCGTAGCCGGCCGCCTTCTGCTCGCGGACCCTGCCGGTCGCAGCAGCCACGGTGCGGTCGCGTCCACTGAACGACGGACCCGAGGTGATTAGCCGCGGTCCAAGAACTTCGTTGGCCTCGAGCGCTTCGCGCAGTTCGAGGTGGCTCGGATGGCCCATCATGCCGCGTGCCAGCGTTACGCCGTTGGCGACCCATAGGAACAGCACGTCCTCGCGGTAGCGCTCGGCCCCTTGGTCGAAACGGACAATCGGGACGTGGGCGTGCATTTCAGTGAGCCCCGGGATCACGAACTTGCCGGAGGCGTCGATGACCGTCGCACCTTCGTCGGGTGCTCCCTCAACGAACACGCCATCACGGGCCACGAGGTCCATCTGACGGTACTCGGGACCGTCCAGCATGGTGAGCACTTGGGCGTTGCGGATCACGATGTCGTCGGCAAAGAGCGTGGCGTCACTCGCCACGAAGAACATGACGGAGAGCGCCAGGACGAGTCTCCTCATGGGCTTCTCCAAATGGACAGAGGTGGGAGCAGTTTAGATTCAGCACGCGTTGCGTTAAAGCGCCCCAATGGCCGGCCGCCGCCGAGCTCCTTGGCCCGTTGAATCGGATACCCCAGCCTGTTCGTGCTGAAAGGGGGGCTCAACCTTCGTTTCTTCTTCAACAGCCCGCGCTACTCGGAGGACATGGACTTCGACGTGCTTGGCGGTGCCGTAGTCTGGCGGCGGATGCGCGCGTTCGCTTCTCTGGCGCGGACGTGTGGGGCGACATCAGCGAGACCGTGCTCGGTTTGATCGAGGGGCATTGACGGTGGATGCGATGGCGTTCCTGTTGCGTCACTCCGTGTTCACGACCCGACTGTTTTCGGCACTAACGGCACGGGGCGTGGATTCGGCATCGCGCACGCTCAATCGGCTGGCGGCGCGGGGCCAGCTTGTCAAGGTGACGCGAGGGATCTGGGCGCAGACCAGCCATCCGGCGTTCACGCCTTTTGGGACCGTAGGCTTCCTGCTCGGCAACGAACAAGGCCATGTTTCCTTCATATCGGCGCTCTATCGGCATGGGGTGATCTCCCAGATCCCGGGTGCGGTGCATATCGCAACGACGGGCCACAGTCGGGTCGTGGACAGCCCGATCGGTCGGTTCGAGTTCTTCCGGCTGCGTCCGCAGATGATGTTGACGGGTGTCGATGTCTCGAACACCGACCCGTTCTACCCGATCGCAACGGCGGAGAAGGCACTGCTTGATACCGTCTACGTCGCGCTTTGGGGGCGACGCTTCAAGCGGTTGCCGGAACTCGACCTAGGATCCCTTGATGGTCGACGCGTTTTCGAACTGCTGGACCGGCAGGTCACGGCACTCCCCCTCAAGAAGGCCGTGGCGACGCGCTTGGGCGAGCTCGGGATTCACGCGACTGGATGACGGTGACAAACATCAGGCGACCCGGTTACGGATGTCACTTGTTCCAAGCAGCCATCCCGTCTGACAATTCCATTGACAAGGTGCCCGCAAGGTCCGGGACGGGACAACGCGGCCAGACGAGTCGTTGTTGACAGTGCGTCTATACTTGCGCCTTCCCGGGCAGCGTTCGGATACGCGGGGGCTAGAAGGAGCACTGCTAATGACCGGCCGGCAGTTGAGGTTCAGCGAGTCGGAACTCCTCTCCGATCACGACTTCGCGGCTCCCCACGAAATCGGCGATCAGCGTCTGCATGGCGGGTTCGATGCCGACGGCGCGTACATCCCGCCGCGTTCGAAAGGCCGGCGCGAAGCGATCGACAACTGGACGGCGGAGCTTCGGGAGCGCGGCGGTGATCTGCTCGAGGCCGACTCGTCGCTGCTTACCGGGCCGCGCGTGCCCAACTACGCGCAGCAGTGCCTGTTGATCGAGAACGGCGTCACGCGACCGTTCTGGAACGGGCTGACCATCACCGGCAAGATCGAGGGCCGGGGGCGCATGATCGCCCAGATGCCTTTGCCGGACCTGCAGAGCCTGATTGTCGAGGACATCAGCGGCATGGCGCTCGGCCACCTCGGCAAAGGCTTGCTCACGGCCCACGGCATCGACGAGGGCGGCGAACCGGACAAGGGCATCGGCGGCCACGACGTCATGTGGTTCGTGGCCCGGGATCTCGCCTTCGGACCGAACGCGCATCCCGACGTCGAGCCGCCCGGGGCCATCGCCCGGCCGGAGGCGGACGGCAAGACGCCGGGGCGGCGCATGCCCCAAATCGAGTTGCCCTACGAGATGCTGCTCGCATTCCTCATGAACCTGCTCCTCATCGAGTTCCGCGCCGAGATCGGGTTCGCGAGTACCCAGGCGATCCTGCGTACTCCGACGCTGTTCACAGACCGGCGCGCCGAGGCCGAGGAAGCCGCGATGATCGTCGAACGAATCCGCACCGACGAGGAGATCCACGTCGAGTCATTGCGCCTTTATCTTGGGGAACTACGCAAGGTGACGCTGAACACCGTTGACGGCGGCACCATCCGCGGTGAGGAACTTATCGACCCGTTCTGGACGGGCCTGGTGCGCTGGGCGACCGTGGATCAGCCGCGGCTGGCGGCGGAGAACACCTACCAGGCGCTCAGAAAGCAGATTCTCGAAGCCGAGCACGGGATGCGCATTCTCCGCGAGTTCAACGCGTTGGCGGACCCGGGCTATTCGTTGGCCGCAGGCTGAAGCGGGAGCGGGGCGGATGCCCCGTCGCAGCATGGACAAGAAAGCGCTCCTTGACGAACTGAAGATCGACCGCGACGCGCCCCGACGCGCCGGCAGACCGTTGAAGATTCTCATCCCGCTGGCGATCGTGGGAGGTCTGGCGATCGTCGCCTGGGCGTTCGGGATGCCCTATTTCCGCAGTGGCTCACTGCTCGAGGTGGAGACCGCAACCGCCCGCGCGGCCGCGGATAGCGCCGCGGGTGAGACCGTTCTCGATGCGACCGGCTACGTGGTGGCGAGGCGTCAGGCGACGGTGAGTTCAAAGGCGACGGGCAAAGTGCTTGAGGTGCTGGTCGAAGAGGGCATGAGGGTCGAAGAGGGCCAGCTTCTGGCCACGCTTGACGCGAGCCTCCCCCGGGCGCAACTGGCCCTTGAGGAGTCCCAACTCGCGGCGGCCGAGACTGCCCTCG
>JAPPKV010000521.1 GCA_028819775.1 Gammaproteobacteria bacterium
GGTCTCGCCAACGCCAAGCAGAACTGCTGGCCGATGATCCTGATCGGCGGCGCGTCGCCGGTCTACCAGAACGGCATGGGCGGATTCCAGGAGGAGCGCCAGGTCGAACTGGCGGCGCCGTACTGCAAGTACGCGCATGCCATCGAGCACGTGCATCGCATCCCGTACTACGTCAACCAGGCGGTACGACACTCGCTGTACGGTCGCCCCGGACCCGTCTACCTGGACTTCCCCGACGACATCATCCGCGCCGAGTGCGAAGAGGACGAGGTCATCGAGGCCGCAGCCGTGCCGGAACCGCCGCGGATGATGGCGGATCCCGATGCCGTGGAAGCCGCGCTGTCCGCGCTGGAATCCGCCGAACGACCCTTGGTGGTCGTCGGCAAGGGCATGGCCTGGTCGCGGGCGGAAGACGAGATCCGCGAGTTCATCGAGCGTACCCAGTTGCCGTTCCTGAACTCGCCGATGGGCAAGGGGACGATGCCCGATGACGATCCCCTCTCCGTGGGCGCTGCACGAAGTACCGCGTTGCGGGAAGCCGATCTGGTCTTCCTGATGGGCGCACGTCTCAACTGGATCATGCACTACGGCCTGCCGCCGCGCTTCAACAAGGATGTGCGCATCATCCAGCTCGACATCGAGCCGGAGGAGATCGGTGCCAACGTACCGGCCGAGGTCGCCCTGGTTGGCGACGGCAAGGCCGTGGTTGGCCAGTTGAACCGAGCCTTGGACAACCGCCAGTGGTTCTATCCGTCGGAGACGCCATGGCGGGCCGTCCTCCAGGAAAAGGCCCAGGCCAACATGGAAGCCGTGCAGCCGATGATCGACGACGACTCGGTCCCCACCAACTACTACCGGGCCTTCAAGGACATCGTCGACTGGCTGCCCCACGACGCGATCATCATCGGCGAAGGCGCCAACACCATGGATATCGGCCGCACCCAGATGCCGAACCGCCTGGCGCGTCATCGTCTGGATGCGGGCACCTACGGCACCATGGGCGTCGGTCTCGGCTTCGCGGTTGCCGCGGCAGTCACGAACCCGGACAAGCCGATCGTTTCCGTGCAGGGCGACTCGGCGTTCGGCTTCACCGGCATGGAACTCGAGACCATGGTCCGCTACAACCTGCCGGTGAAGATGATCGTGCTCAACAACGGCGGCATCGGCGGCGGCGTGCATCCGCTCAAGGAAGGCCAGACCCTGCCGCCGGGCAACCTCACCTACGGTGCCCGCTACGAGGGCATGCTGGAGGCGCTGGGCGGCAAGGGCTTCTACGTCGAGGACCCGAAGGATCTGCGCGCCGCGCTGGACGAGGCGATGGCCTACAACGGCCCGACCCTGATCAACGTGCCGCTCAACCCGAGAGCGGGGCGGAAACCGCAGCAGTTCGGCTGGCTGACGACCTAGCGCCGCCGTCATGAGCGAATCCAAGCTCTACGAAGCGGCCTTCCCGTACCAGGACGATGTCCTCGCCTTGCCGGTGGAGGACATCGACCGCGCTGCCGCCTGGTACGGGGAGCGGTTCGGTCTGCGGGAGGTCGAACGTCGCGACGACCCGGTGCCGACGGTCATCCTCGAACGGGACGGCGTAAAGATCGGGTTCGCGATCAACGGCGGCGACGCGAGCAACGACGGTGCCGCCATTCTCGTGACCGACATCCAGCGCGCTCGCGACGAGTTGGAGGCGAACGGCGTGGAGACCGGGGCATGGCGCGTCGACGAGCGCGACGACGGCAAGTACCAGGTGTTCTTCGTCGTCGCACCCGACGGACTCTGCTACTACTTCCACCAACCGCTGGGCTAGACGCCTGGAGGCACGCGCGTGAGCGAAGCCACCGTCATCCTCATCACCTTGGTCGCCTACAAGGTGATGATGATCCTCATCGGCCTTTGGGCGGCATCGAGAAACCGCAGCGAGGCGGACTTCTTCCTGGGCGGGCGGGGTCTCGGTCCGTTCGTCGCTGGACTGTCCTACGCGGCCAGCACATCTTCGGCATGGGTCATCCTCGGCTTTTCGGGATTCGTCTACGCCGTCGGTTTGAGCGCGCTGTGGATGATTCCCGGGATTCTCGGTGCTTACGCCGTGGTGTGGCTCTACTTCGGGCAGCGCGTCCGGGAAGAGTCGATCGAGCATCAACAGGTCACCCTGACGGATTTCCTGGTCCAGGACGGCCACGGGGACTGGAAGCGCGTGGCCACCGTCGCGGCCGGTGCCCTGGTGTTCTTCTGCTTCGTCTTCTATGTCGCCGCCCAACTCGACGCCGCGGGCAATGCATTGACCGAGCACTTCGCGGTCAACACGACGTCCGCGATCATCATCGGCGCCCTGATCGTGGTGTTCTACTCCCTGGTCGGCGGATTCTGGGCGGTTTCCGTCACCGACACCGTGCAGGCGGCGATCATGATGGTGGTGTCGGTGGGTGTCCCCATCGCGGCGCTGGTGGCGGCCGGCGGTCCCGTGGAGGTCTGGACCGCGCTGTCGGCATCGATGCCGGCGGACTATCTGAGCTTCAGCGGCGGACATGCGGGATTCGTGCTGGTCGGCTTCACCGTCGGTCTGGTCGGCATGTCACTGGGCGCCCTGGGACAACCGCACCTGCTGGCCCGGTTGATGGCGGTCAAAGGCGAAGCGGAACGGCGGCAGGCGTTCGGGATCGTCTTCGGGTGGGGTCTCGTGGTGTTCACGGGCATGGTCGCGCTGGGTCTGTCGGGCCGGGTGCTGGTGCCCGAAATCGGCAACGTGGAAGCGCTCTTCTACCGGGCGGCCAGCGACTTCCTGCCGCTCGTTCTCGCCGGCATTGCGACGGCGGCGACGCTGTCGGCCGTCATGTCCACGGTGGACTCGCTACTGCTGGCTGCGGCCGGTGCCGTCGCCCACGACATGGGAATCAATCGGCGATTCCCCGGTCACGAGGCGTGGGCGTCGCGGGTGGCGATGTTCGCGGTGGCTGCCTTGGCCGTTGCACTCGCCCTCAGCATGCCGGATACGATATTCAACCGGGTGTTGTTCGCCTGGTCGGCATTGGGCGCGGCGTTCGGCCCGATCGTGCTGTTCCGGGTGATGGGGCACGTTGTTGCCGCGGGTCCGGCGCTCGCCGCGATGCTCTCCGGATTCGCCGTCACCGTGCTGTTCTTCAGCTTGGGCTCGGCCCCGCCCACCGACTCGATGCTGTCCCAAGCCGCGCACATGCCGGGAGACCCGTTCGAGCGCGTCGTACCGTGGTTTGCCCCGGTGCTGATCCTTTGGTTCGCGACCCTGCGCAGGCGTCAGGGAGACGCCGCGGCGAGTTGATCCCGTTCCCAGGCCCTCACCTTGGGGATGGCGGCGTCGAAGACCCGCTCGTAGTTGAGTCGCTCGACCTGCGCCCGGGTCTCGGCGCCGAGGCGCTGCCATAGGGGTCCGTAGTCCAAGTAGGTCTTGGCGTAGCGATCCCAATTCAACGGCGCGACGGAGTCCGTGCCGAACAGGAATCGCGTCGGGTGCTTCTCGATGAGCGCAGCCCATACATCGGCGGTGTCTGCAGTGGCAACGACGTACTTCGCGACCTCGTCCCAGGAGATATCCATCACGACGTGGTCGAAGCCGGGGTCGTCCAGCATTTCCTCGAGCAGTGCGACGTGCTCGTCGGCCGGACCCACGAAGCGGCCCAACCCGGTATGCGCCCAGATCACCGAAGCGGTCGGGTGCGCGGCAAGCACGCGGAGCAGGCTGTCGTAGTGCGTCGGCCGTTCCCCGGCACGCACGGTGTCGATGTCGCAGTGCAGGATAGCCACCAGGCCGATTTTGCCCACGGCCTCGAGGATCCGGTCCAACGCCGGGTTGCGCAGACTCGCGGCATGGCCAGCGATCTTCGACGACACGAACTCCTTGTGGACGCTGAACTCGCCGATCCCCGAGAACACCCCCGGGAACGTGAGCAGAACGCGTCGGATGTGGTCGGCGGCGTACATGTCGGTGGGATTGAAGCCCGTGATCATCGGGTCGACACGCGCCTGCTGCGCCTCGTCCAGGGATTGGTATTCCATGGCGATAACGGCGTCGACGAACGAGTAGTAGTAGAGCGCCGCGTCCGAGAGCAGGTAGTAGTTCGGCGCCCGGTCGCCCGAGATGAAGTAGTCCCACTTCTGCTGCAACGGGATGCCGAACA
>JAPPKV010000171.1 GCA_028819775.1 Gammaproteobacteria bacterium
TGCGTTGGAATCGCACTTTGCGTTCAGGCTCATGTCGCATTGGACAAGGCTAGGGGTAGCCATACCGGCTCCTAGGGGCGATGCTTGCCATCGCCCGCTGCTCGGGTCTGCACCCTGTGGAGCTCGCGCGGCCAACCCCGCACAAGGAGTTGTTGACATGAAAGTCGGATTCATCGGCCTCGGCGGCATCGGCAAGCCAATGGCGAGGTGCATCGCGCGCGCGGGTTTCGAACTCACCGTCAACGACCTGCGCGAGCAGCCGCTCAAGGATCTCGAGCAACGTGGGGCGCGCATAGCCCGCACGGCGCGCGAGGTGGCGTCCGCATCGGACATCGTCCTCGCATCTCTGCCGTCGAACGAGGCCAGCGAGGAGGTCGCGCTCGGTCCCCATGGTGTGCTGGCGGGGGCCTCGAACGGCGACATCTACGTAGAGCTCAGCACCATTAGTCCCCACGTCGTTCGCCGCATCTCGCGGGAAGCTGGCGGGGGTGGCGTGGAAGTCCTCGACGCACCGGTCAGCGGTGGAATGGCACAGCGCCGGGAGGGGCGGCTGTCGGTGATGGTCGGCGGCGACGCGGCGACCTTGGCGCGGGCCCGGCCGGTGCTCGAGGCGATCGGGGAGCGGATCTTTCACGTGGGCGGAACCGGGGCGGGGGCAACGATGAAACTCGTTAACAACCTGCTCAACGGCATCGGCGCAGTCGCGACGATGGAAGCGCTGGCGCTTGGCGTGAAGGCGGGCCTGAGGGTCGAGTCGATGAAGGAGGTCATCAGCCAGAGCAGCGGCGCCAGCCGGGCGTTCGACGGGACCGTTGCCTCGATCGGGCGTAGCTCTGAGCCACCACCCGGGGGGACGGCCAACATGGGCCTCAGAACCATCGGCAAAGATATCCGCTTGGCTGTCGAGCTTGCCGGCGATCTGGGCGTGCCCCAGTCTGTGGGCTCGAGTGCGCTGCAACTCTACCTCGCGGGGTTCGGGCATGGTTGGGCGGACAAGGAGAGCTGGGTGATCATGGAACTCGTCGAACGGTTGAGCGGTGTCCGCGTGCGACCGCACGATGCGGGCGACAGCGACGACGGATGAGGCCGCCTGCGCCAGATGTCGGTTTGACTCGGCAACGGGACGGGACAAGCCCGTCCCCTACGATGGGAACAGAAGGGGAACATCTATTGTGAAACGAGCTAGCGCATCGCTCGTCTTTTTTGCCGGGATCGTGCTGTCCGCGCCGCTGATGGCCGACAAACCCAACGTGATACTGGTGATGTCGGACGATCAGGGTTGGACGCAAACCGGCTACTACGGTCACCCGCTTCTCAAAACGCCGAACCTCGACGATATGGCGGCGCATGGTTTGAGGATGGATCGATTCTATGCAACCGCGCCCATGTGCTCGCCAACCCGTGCCGCGGTGCTGACGGGCCGATCCAACGACAGGACCGGTGTGTTCAGGGTAGGCGATCCGATCAACAAGCAGGAAAAGATGCTGTCCACGGCCTTCAAGGAGGCCGGTTATTCCACCGCGCACTTCGGCAAGTGGCACTTGAACGGGAGCAATCCGCCGGATCACCAGATTCCGGCAAGCGACCCGCTCAGTCCGGGGGAACTCGGCTTCGACCATTGGCTGAGCATCTCCACGCAGTTCAACCTGAATCCGGTGTTGAGCCGCAACGGCGTCCCGGAACAGTTCGAAGGCGACGGTTCCGAGGTGATCGTCGACGAAGCGCTCGAGTTCATCTCGCGGGAGACGAGGAAGGGTCGCCCCGTGTTCGTGCTGATCTGGTACTCGACGCCGCATCGCGTGTTCGAGGCGACCGAGGAGGATGTTGCCCCCTACCTGGACCGCACCGACAGAAGTTCGGCCCTGCAGCTCGGCGAATTGGCGGCCATGGACCGTTCCATCGGTAGCTTGAGGCAAGGACTTCAGGACCTCGGAATCGCGAGCAACACGCTCGTCTGGTTCACCAGCGACAATGGCGGTCTCCCCGATATTGACTATGGGGAGCATTTGGGCGTCCACCCCGACTCAACCGGTCACTTGCGAGGTTTCAAGAAGGACCTCTACGAAGGGGGCATTCGGGTGCCGACGATTGTCGAGTGGCCGGGAACCATCGAACCCCGGGTTTCGCAGTATCCGTCCGCCACGACGGATATCTTTCCGACATTGATCGATGTCGCGGGTCTCGATCCGAACTCCATCAATCCCGTGAACGACGGACTCTCGCTGGCACCCGTTCTGGCGAACGACGAGCCGCCGAGGCGCGAGACGCCCATGGGATTCCGGGTCGTCGCCGGACGGGCGTGGCTGGATAACGACTGGAAGCTGGTGCGGAACTACACGAGTGGCGAGGATGGCGAATTCGAGCTCTACAACCTCGTCGGCGACCCGTCCGAGTCCAAGAACCTGATCCGACAACGGCCGGACATCGCCGCTCGAATGATGAAGGAACTCAGCGACTGGGAGGCGAGCGTCGATAGGAGCATCGCCGGCGCCGATTATCCGGAAGAGTCCGCTACCCAATGATCGTCAGCCGTCAGTGAACCACTTCCATGGAATAGCCCCATGGCGCCATATCGGTGTATGGTTTCGGGATTCTCACGCGTCTCAACAGGATGTGGCGCGTTCCGCGCTTGGCAACGAGATGGGATACGAACGGTCGCCGCTACTCGGTCGCAACAGTACGCCAGGCTGAACGGCCCGAACCATAAAGGAACCCGGTAAGGGGGTGACATGAATGCCGACCTCATCGAATCGAATCCCGCGATTCTGATGGGCAAGCCCGTAGTCTCGGGAACGCGCATTACGGTAGAGCTGATTCTGGAAAAGCTCTCCGCAGGCGAGACCGTTGACCAACTGCTTGAGTCCCATCCCCGCCTGACCAGCGAAGGGGTTTTCGCCGCCCTTAGGTTCGCGGCCGCTACTCTACGAGCCGACGTCGTCTACCCTACGAATGAACAGGGTGCGCGTGAACCTCTTGGCCGATGAAAGCGTAGATCGAGGCGTTGACCGTTTGCGGTCTGATGGTCACTCCGTTCAGTACGTCGCTGAACTTGATCCCGGCATCGACGACGACGCCGTGCTCTACCGGGCCAATCAGAATGGCGCGTTGCTGGTCACTGTGGATAGGGACTTCGGTGAACTCGTTTTTCGCCTAGGACGCATACACGCAGGCGTGGTGCTTATTCGTCTAGCAGGGCTGTCTCCCGAAGCGAAGGCGGAAACAGTGGCAAGTGTGTTCGCAACCAGACGCGACGAGCTTGTGTCGGCGTTCAGCGTTGTCTCCCCAGGTAGGGTCCGCATTCGTCGACCGGCGAACGGGAGCTAACGCCTCCGCGCACCCGAGCGTCGTTGCCGCGGTGATGGCTAGCGAAAACGAGGGCTTCCAGCAGGCCCGCCTACACGTCATCCGCCGAAGCGCTTCCGAAGTAGAGCGTGTGCCCGTCCGGGTCTTCGATCACGAACTCGGTCATTCCCCAAGGACGGTCGGAGATGCCTTCGACGATCTTCACGCCGGCTTCCTGAACCTGCCGGAAAGCGGCACGGATATCGCGCACGCTGAAATGGATGTGGAGGTGCTGTCCGCCCCGGACGAAGTCGATGCCGGGGTCGGGATCGTCCACCAGCTTGAGGTGGATCATCCGGTCGCCGCAGCGGACACCGGCGTAGAAGTCCTGGTACCTAAAGGAGAGTGCGAAGCCCAGCTTCCTGGTATAGAAATGGATCGCCCGTTCTAGGTCCGTGGTGCGGAGTTGGGGTACGAGTTCCTCGATCTCCATCGCGTCGCTCCCGCTTCCACCAATGCCTCAGTCGTCGATGGCTGCCGCGATCACCTCTGCAATCCTCACACCTAGACCTTTCGTGGGTTGCTGAACCATGATCGACACGGCCAACTCCTCTTTGGGATCCGTCCAGGAAACGGTTCCCGCGGCACCGCCCCAGCCGAAAGCACCCGCGCTACGGCCCGTGTTCGCCAACTCCGGATCCACGGTGATGCCAACCGTGTAGCCGAATGCAACCCCGGCGCCACCCTTCGAGGCGTTGGCGTAGAGGTCACCGGCTTGGTCGGTGGACATCATTTCGACCGATTCGGGTCTCAAAAGCCGATTGCCGAACAGCTCGCCCTTGTTGACCAGCATCTGCTCGA
>JAPPKV010000231.1 GCA_028819775.1 Gammaproteobacteria bacterium
GCGCAGCCTCCCTCGCCAGAGCCCAGTGTACGTACACTGGGTAGGCTGGCCCACCACCCTTGGTGGCCAGCCGCGCTGGCGCTTCCACAGCGAGTGGATGACCGCCCGACGGTCTATCCGGGGAGCCGCGCTCCCTTGTCCGTGGTCAATATCTCGGCGCGAGGAACACACCATGACGGCAGCTGTTCCGCGTGATACGTTGTTCCAAGTGACGGCAGTTCGACGATCCGACGATGCCCAAGCCACCGGCTGACCAGGATTCGCTCCGCGAGCACTTCGCCTGGACCTACGGCACGCTCGCGATGGTCCACGCTGCTGTCGCCGACGGGGAAACCGAGTATCGGTCGCTGCATTTCATCATCCGAGGCCGTTTTCGGAACGGATACCTGACCGGCAAGATGAACATGCGCCCCCTGCACGAGGACGAGAAAACCAAGATCGCTCACGCGACAACCTGCTGCTACTGCGGCCGCAAGGCGAAACTCTCGCTGGATCACCTGATCCCTCAACTCAAGGGCGGACCTGACGCCGCCGACAACATCACCTACGCCTGCCGCAGTTGCAACTCGTCCAAGGGGCCGAAGGACATGGTCATGTGGCTCGTGTCCAAGGACCGATTCCCCGCAGTTCTGGTGTTTCGCCGATACCTCAAGCTCGCGGCTCGCTGGTGCGAAGATGCGAACCTGATGAACAGGCCATGGGCAGACGTTTCCGACGCTGTGCTGCCGTTCGACAAGCGGTCCCTCCGCGTTCACTGGCCTGAACTCTCCGCACACCGGTTGTGGCCCGACCGACCGGAATCGTGAGCCGTTACGGCTGGATGCTTGCCCCGCCGACGCTCGAACACCGGAACGCCGATAGGCGGTCTCCACGCGGCCCCGAGCCTACGGCTACACTGCTGGTGACGGCGCCGCCGTGGTCGCGAGGAGGTATCGGTCCTCACGCAGCGGGCGGATGCTCATCGAACGCAGGAGGGACCCAGTGGACGTTAGGGACGCGGTACGCAAGGCCAAGGAATACGTCGCGGATACCTTCGCCGACGAGTCCATCGAGCACCTCGGCCTCGAAGAGGTCGTGTTCGACGAGGCCGGCCAGACCTGGAAGGTCACGGTGGGTTTCTTTCGCCCGTGGGACCGTCCTGGGATTGCAACGGCACTCACGAACGTTCCGGGTTGGAGGCGGCGCTGCCTCAAGGTGGTCCATATCGAAGACAAGAGCGAGCGGGTCGTCTCGCTGACCCATCGCGAACTCGCCGCCGCGGGCTGATCCGTGGAGAACCGCGGCGTGTTCCTCGACACCAACCTCTTGGTGCTGCTTGTCGTCGGCTCGGTGGATCGCGGCCAGGTCGAACGCCACCGACGAACGAAGCGGTTCACCGTTGAGGACTACGACCGACTCGTTCGACTCCTGGAAGGGTTGGAGCAAGTCTTCGTCACTCCGAACACGTTGACCGAAGCATCGAACCTGCTGGAACGCCGCGGGGATCCGAGATTCCTCAGGCAGCTACGCCGTTTGATCGAGGTAAGCCACGAGATCGTCGTAGTCAGCGCCGAGGCGGCCGCAGCGCCGGCCTTCGAGCGACTCGGTCTGACCGACGCCGCGCTCCTCCAGGCGATCTCGAACAGAAGACCCCTGTTGACCGTGGACCTCGACCTCTACGCCGCAGCACTGGCGAAGGGGCCGAACCATGTGTTCAACCTCACTCACGGATAGTCTCGTAATCCACCCGCAGTTCTTCCGCTCCGGTCCGCATTCGTTGGTTTCCATGCGATGCCAGTAAGCACCGTTGTGTGCCCATAACACATTGAAAGACAACGCGTTAGTGGTGCCAGAACGTCCCGCAGAACACCGTCGCAGTCCGCTCGTTCCCGCCGATTTACTGATATCCAGACGGTAGCTGTCGGAACCCAAAACTCTTCCCAGGAACCAAAACCGCGGCCGCCCAGCGGTCGACGGACCCGTTCGAGCGGTCGCGGCCGCTCGTTGAGTTCCTGGAGCTCCGTCCTGTCCGCCGCCGAAGACACCCGCGGGAGTTGCATCACAGGGTTACGGAGGTCGGAGGTAGTACCACACCGACAGCAGCATCCCGATCAGCAGCGGAATCACGGTTCCGGCCTTCATCCAGGACACCGTCCTCTCCAGCGGCCATTCCGGGAATGCCCAGCAGAGCGTCAGATTGAAAGCGAGGGACAGGGTGGCGGCGGGCGCCAGGCACCAACCCGCGGCCCGATGGAACCGGTACCAATCCTCCGGATCCGAGAGGGTGTCTTCCGTTCGGAAGCCGATGATGCGGTTGGGGGGAATCCTGCCCTGGATGAACAGCGTGGAGAACGCCAGAACCGCGAGCGGTATGGCGTATCCGAACAGAAGCTTTTCCATGCTTGGCCGAACAGTATGTGCAGTTTCGGCGCAGGGCGGCGGCAGGACCACAGCCGCGCCCTCCGTGCGCCCCGGTGACCGTCGTCACCGAGGCTACTCCGGCCGGAGAGAGTCGGCTGGCCAACTTGGTGGTAGGCCAGCTTACACAGTGTGTCCACACTGTGCTGGCGAGGGGAGCTGACGCTCCCCTTCGAACCCCTCCCTCTCGCGCCGCTGCCGCAGCGCCTCGCGGACGGGGGCGCAGCCCCGGGCTCCGCCCCCGAACCCCCGCACCGGCGCGCGCCTCGTGGAGCGGCGCACCCCTGTGGTCGCCAGCCACGTCACGCTGCCGAACCGCGCCGCCTACGGCGCGGCGCAGGCCCTCCGGCTCCCCAAGGTCGGGGAGCTGGGCCAACAGCTCCTCAGCGGCCTCGGAGAGCCCCGGATCGCCGCCTTGGTCCGCATCCTGGACCACCTGGCGGCCGAAAACTTAGCCGACCGCCGCCTCAACCCGCCCGCGGGCGATGTGGAAGTCCAGCTTGTGTTCTCGGCGACGGTGGCGATCTGGCCGAGATGCTGCAAAAATGCAGACCTAGAACGATGTGGCCGGTTCTATTGATCTCGGGGGCACTGGTAGTCGCTGGTGAGAATGTGACTCCGGGCGCTGTTGCAGAGCAGACAAACCCTCCGAAGGGCACACCGTCAGAACGCATCCATCCGTTCGACGGGGAGTTGGCTTTTCCATACTGGGTGCTTGCTCCGGCTCCACCGCCCCCTCCTCCCAAGAGGACGCAAAGCCCGTTTGAACTCGAACACGGCCTCAATGTCCGCGAGGTTGAAGTCGCCGAGTGCCGTGCTCGCGCAAACCCGCGCTGGCTGGCCGTAACCGTGATCTACGGAGAATTCGGCGAGTTCGATGGGGTCGAGCTTCCGGCAGCTGCGGAATGGATCATCGACCGCTGCGCGATCTCGATGATCAGTTCGCCGGACGACTCGCTTGACAGGCCCTTCGACAGCGGAGCACTGATCACCTTTCAACTCGGTGGCACACAGGCCAAGATCGTCGTCCTCGAATCCCCGAAGGAGATTTGCGCGGCCTTGGCGGACTGCGCCGTTGCCGGGCCGCCGTAGACAACTAACGGGCCCGCGTGACGAAAGATGCGAGAGGCGTTCTCGCGCTTGGCGTCACCGCACTGCTCTTCGGATCGTGCTATGTCTGTGTCCAATCGCTCCCGGAGTCCCCGGACTGTGATGCCGAATGGGCCGAATGGCGCGCTTCGCGAGATCGTCGGGATGCTCTTCGCGCCCGTTGGGATCAAGCTCTCGCGGCTGAACGCGTTCTGATTGACCCGGAGCTGTTCGAGGCGTGGGCGTGGGCGCAGGACGCGGAGCGAGCATGGTCTGACTGCCGAGATGGCGGTTAGATTCCGTCTGCTCGGATATCGGCGCTGCTGCCGGCCCCGCTCGGATCAAACTAGGGCCATACTCTCTGCTCTCGGTCGCGGACGCTGGGGCACGGATGAAGGATGCTCGGCCCCTGACCGCCTACTCGTTGAGTGCTTCGTGATCCCGCACAGGCCCAAAGCCCCCCATAACATCCCATCTGCGCGGGGGGCCTCGGTGGGGGCCAGCGGAGCGGGCCTGTTCCCGTAAGAGCTTGATAACAAACGGGTTACGAATACGACGGTGGCGGACCCCCTTTCACAAAACAGAAACGTAAATCGGAACTCGCCGCCGCGCGCCAGAGGC
>JAPPKV010000386.1 GCA_028819775.1 Gammaproteobacteria bacterium
TCCCGGGTCCGTGCAGGGCTTCACCGGCCACCAATGCGTCGTCAACAACCGCGAGGCGCCGAGCGGCGAGCGCTGCCTCGCGATCCATTTCGATCCACTGGCGTCGGGCACCACGGCGCGCGCCACCACGAGCACCTTCGTGGATTCCCTGGAGACCGCCCGTCACTTCGAAGGCCGCGGATACGGCCTGATGACAAGCCCGTCGCTGTCGCCCGGGCAGACCGTCACGGCAAACGTGGAACTTGCGAAAGACGTCGACGACGCGGCGGAGGTCTCGATCTGCATTCGCGTGTTCGATGGCGACGACAAGCTCATGACGCTACGCAATGCGCCGACCACCTTGGACCCGGGTGCCCGTGCCGAACTCACCTGGATCATTCCCGACCTCGGTGGCTACCCCATCGCGGCCGTGGGCGTTCAGCTGGTTGCCGCTCCGTCGGGCGGCACGCTGTACCTCGACCGCTTGCATTGGACCGGCGCCCCGGAGGTCAAGCTTTCGCAGATTCCGGGCAGCATGTGGAACCGCGCCTGGGTCAACGGCGTCGATCAGTACCTGCCGAAGTGGGGCGAATCGTTTCGGCTTGTCCACAACCGGGGGACCGGCCTGCTCCTGCATGGTGCGCGGGATTGGCGGGACTACCGGGCGAGCGCCGATGTGACGCCGCACCTGATACGCCGTGCCGGAGTCGCGGCGCGGGTCCAGGGCATGCGTCGCTACTACGCGCTGGTGCTGAACGCGGAGGGTTCGGTCCAGATCGTTCGTGAACTGGACGGCACGACCGTACTAGCAGAGGCACCGTTCGACGTGGAGTTCTACCGCACCTACGAGTTGGAGATCACGGTTGAGGGAACCAGGATCACCGCGTCGGTCGACGGCGAGACGTTGCTGGAGACCCAGGACGACGCCCTCGCCACCGGCGGCATCGCCCTCCTGATCGACGAAGGACGAACCGCCACGCAAGCCGTTTCCGTCGGCAGTATCTCGTAGGAACGGGCCGAGGAGTCTACGCCGGGCAACGGCACGAAGTGCCTTTGCAGGGTGCGGAGTCCCTTGACGGCGGGGGCTTAAAGCCTGATGGCCGGACGTACCCTTGCGCGGGCGAGCGGTCTCGCGGCGTTGTCCCGTCCCATTGCGGAGCCGACCGGAACTCCAAGACGGGTGACCGCGCGCCAGGCGCGTTAGCGCACCCTAAGAGTTAGATCCTTGCGAGAAACGACGCACTCGTATCGCATTCGATGATCATTGCACCGACTTCTGCGAGTCTGTCGGTGTCGTTCACATCGCATATGCGCTGCGCCAACCAGTCGCCCGTTGCATCGCCGAACTTACGGGCCGCTAGCTGCCGAAGCAACGAGCGCTCGTGTGCAAGAACAAGCTTCATCCCTTCCTGCCGTCCTTCCTGCCGACCTTCCTGCCGACCCTCCTGCCGACCTTCGTGACGACCTTTCTGCCGGCTCATCTTCACGCGCCGGCGCCATTGCGCCGCTTCCCGTTCCATGCGCTCCGCCAAGACGGTCATCGATTGATCCTCCGTTCTGTCCTGCGTCAATTGTTCGACCAGCGCCGATGCTCGGCTGCGCAGGAACAGCCGCGGCATGCACGTTGCCAACCATTCGCCGTACACGGCGCACACCGCCTCGGCCTGGTCGCCAGCCTCATCCGACAGCCATCGACCGAGGATGCGGAGCACGTTAAGCACTTCGGCGACCGTCGAACTCGCGGTCAGCTCGACCAACGTGGCGACGAAATTCCGCTCGGGAAGATGTTCCCGGACGGCTGTTCGGGCGTCAAGCGCGACATAGGGTTGCGACAACAGCGAGAGCACTTCGCCATTCGCGGACACCGCCACATGATCGGCCGCGCCGGGCGCCGTCCATGCACGCCCACCCGAGTAGATGACGACACAGAAAACGCGTAGCCGACCATCTGGATCAAGTTGCCGGTTGCGCCGGAGCTTCTCGTAAGCCATGCCAACGGTCCGCAGGACCCGTCGGGCCATGCTCCTGTCCACGGTCGATTGGAACTCCAACATGACGATCAGCGAACGATCCGATCCGTCCCGGTAGTCGACCCGCCAAACCGAATCGCTACGCCGACGCCTGCCATCCTGAACCCACTCGCCGGCAACGTCGCGCAACGTGGCGAAGTCAAGCAGTTCGGCAATCGCGCCCGCGAAACCACGCAATAGATGCTCCACCATGATCGACAGGGCGAAGAACTGTTTCCAGGCAGCGTCGTACGCCACTTGTTTGCGGCGAGCGCGGCGATTCGACACGAAGGCTCCCGGTCAAGGGGTTGCGCCGAATCTATGCCCTGCGGTCCGCCGCCGGAAGGCGACCCTTGCCCCAAACACTGTGGGAATTCACCGCGAGTCCGCGTACGACATCGACCCCGGATTCCTTAGCCGCATGCCGCGTCGATCAGTGCATCTCGTAGCCGCCAGCGACGTTTAGCGCGATGCCGGTGACGTTGGGCGCCGAAGCGAGGTAGACGGCCGCCTGGCCCATGTCCTCCACGGTTTGCGGGCGACCCAGGGGCATGATGTCCGATGTGCGCTTCTGGAAAGCCGGGTCGCCCTGGTTGGCCATCAGGTGGTCGTGCCACATGGCGGTGCCCACCATGCCGGGGCACAGCGCGTTGACGCGGATGCCATCCGGGGCGAGTTCCTGGGCGAAGGACTGGGTGATGCCGATCACTGCCCACTTCGAACCGCAGTAGGCGGCGAGCCGGGCCGAACCGCGCTTGCCGGCGATGGATGCCGTGTTGACGATGGCGGCGTCATCGGATGCCCGGAGACTCGCCACGGCGGCACGGGTCATCAGGAATACGCCCTTGACGTTGACCGCGAAGATGCCGTCCCACTGGGCCTCCCCGAATTCCTCAATGGGGCCGCTGTCGATGACGCCGGCATTGTTGAGCAGGACATCCACGCCGCCGAAGGCGTCGACGGTCGATTGAACCGCCTGTTCGCAGGAGGCCCCGTCGGTGACGTCGACCGGCGTGCACCGCACCTCGCCGACCGCGGACAGCTCGTCGACCGTGCTCGTCATCTCGGTGTCCGAACCGAGCGGGTAGCGCCAATCGCCGCCCGCCGGCAGGTCCGCGATCATGACCCGGTGGCCCGCTTCGAGGAAGCTCTTTGCCATGCCTTTGCCAATGCCCCGAGCACCGCCGGTAACGAGTACGGTTCGAGTGGCCATTCCCCCTCCCTCAACAGTCAGTGTGCGCCCAAGTTGTTGTAGACTCGCCGCGAACGCGGTCGAGGCCGAGCAATGGACGCGAATTGGCTAAAGAGTATGCGGTTCGGGGTCGCCCTGCGAGCCCTGCGCGAGTTGATAGACAATCCGGAGGACACGCCCCGGGTCTTCGAAATCGTCCGGGCCCTGGGCCGGCCCGCGCTAAAGCGGAGCTTGCGCCGGTTTCGAACCACGGAAGTCGGACGGCGGGTGCTGCGTGATCGCGTCGACCTGATCGACACCTTGCGCGACCGGGAGTCTCTCGCCGCCCTGCCCGCCGGCACCCTCGGTCGCACCTACTACGACTTCATCTACGGCGAGTCGCTGTCCGCCGACGGACTCGTCGCCGCGAGCATGGAACATGGCGTTCAGGCGTACAACTTCAAGGATCCCGACCTCAAGCGGTTCGGCGAACGCATGCGCGACCAGCACGACCTGTGGCACACCGTCACGCAGTACGGACGCGACCCGTTCGGGGAACTTTGCCTGCTGGCTTTTTCCTACGCCCAGACGAAGAATCGCGGCATCGGTCTAATCGTCGTCGCGGGGGCGTTTCGCGCCGTGCGGCATCTGGGCCCGCGGGCGCTCAAGGCGGTGTGGCATGCCTATCGGGCGGGTCGACACGCGAGTTGGCTGCCTGCCGAAGACTGGGCACACAACCTGAGCTTGCCTGTCGACGAAGTCCGCCGGCAGTTGGCGATCAAGCCGCCAACGGAGTACCGGGAGGTGTTGGCGACGGCACAGGCCGCCGCCGCGTAGGCGATCCTGACGCGCCTAACGCGCCCGCAAGGGCGTGCGGTCGCCCATCGGGGTTTCCCAAGGCATTGATCCGGGGGTACGAGAATGCGGCAGCATTCTCAATCGCGC
>JAPPKV010000271.1 GCA_028819775.1 Gammaproteobacteria bacterium
CCCGGCCGAGGTCGCGGAGGCCTGCCTCGCCCACGTTCCCAAGAGCCGAGTCGTTCAGGCGTATCAGCGCTCCGACCTGCTGGAGCGCCGTGCCGAGGTTCTACAGGCTTGGAGCGACTACGTCACGACGCGGTAAGCCGCCATCGCCGGGGGCTGGCTCACGTCCTTAAGGTCCGGGAGCCAGCACACGCGATGTTCAACATTCGCGGCTGGCAAGGGGGTGCCGCGCCCCCTTTAGATCCCCCCAGCGTTCCCCGCCGATGTCGCAGCCATCGGGCGGTGTGCACCATCCCCGGAACTCCGTTGCCCGCGCGCCCGTGGGTGAGCGCCACACGGAGGCCCGCGTAGTTGCGGCGGCGGTGCCGATGCACATCTACTCACCGGGCGGTGCCCGAAGTGTTGAGTTCTCAACACTATTTTGTTACCATTCCGTTCGACCGTGCGTCCGAGCATTCAGGGACCGGACGAGAACACCGCCGAATGGAGCGCCGCTATCGTGAGCCAACTTCCGCCGCTGAGCAGACGCGAGCGCGAGGTAATGGATGTCCTGTACGAGTTGGGCGGCGCAACAGCCGTCCAGATACGGGCACGTCTGGCCGACCCGCCGACCGATTCAGCCGTCCGCTCGATACTACGCATCCTCGTCAGCAAGCGTCATCTTGAGCGGACGCCGGAGGGTCACCGCTACATCTATTCTCCGACGATGACCGTCGTGCGGGCGAGACGGTCGGCAATGCGCCGCGTCCTGCGGACGTTCTTCGGAGGCAGCGTCGAGGGCGCGGTCGCCATGCTCCTGGAGCTCGGCGAAGGCGACCTTACTCTGGAAGAGCGTGAGCGCATCAAGAGGATGATTGACGAAGCCGAGGAGGACGGACGATGACCGCCCTGTCGTTCACAGCCGCCGGGGCGATCGGTCTGGTTGCGAAGACGACGCTGGTCCTGTCCGTCGCCTTGGTGCTTGCGCGGTTTGCGAGACGTGGTTCCGCCAAGACCCTGCACCTCTTGTGGACGACGACCTTCGCGGTGCTGCTCATGTTGCCGGTGATGAGCTTGCTGGCCCCTGCGTGGGTGCTTCCCATCCTTCCCGCCCGGACCGCCGCAATCGAGCACCATCTCCCAGACAAGACAGCGGACGAGCCATCGGCGATGGCTAATTCTCCCAGCGCGGCTCGCCCGCCACAGCCGGCGGCTTCATTGCCGCCCGGATACCTGCCGCCCCCTTCGCGGGCCAACGGTTCAATCCCACTGACACCCGCCGCAGGCGTATTCCTCATCTGGGCGCTCGGCTGCGCGGCTGGGCTCGTCTCCCTTGGCGCTGCCGCGCTTCGTTTCCGAAAGCTCGTTCGGGGGGCGACCCCGATTCGTGACCCGGACTGGATGCGGTCGACAGATATGCTCCGGCACCGGGCGCGCGTGCGCGCCGAAGCCCGAATCCTGTCCAGTGCCGAAGTTTCCACACCCATGACGGGCGGTTCGCTAAGACCCGTGATTCTGCTTCCCGCCTCCGCCAAGCACTGGACATCCGGGCGGCGTGAGATGGTCGTGTCGCATGAACTGGTGCATGTGCGTCGGCGGGATGCCCTGTGGCGACTCGTGGCCGGTGTCGTGGTTGCGGTATACTGGTTCCACCCCCTGATCTGGCTCGCATCACGGCTCGCGGCCGCCGCGAGGGAGCGCTCGTGCGACGAGGAAGTCCTGGCCCTTGGTGTACGCCCGTCAGCATACGCTCGCGACCTTTTCGCACTGGCGTCCGAGATCGCACCTGGTCCATCCGTCCTCTCGCTGCCTGTGGTACAACATCCGCATCTGGAGAGCCGAATCATGTCCATACTCAGGCCGCACCGGCCGCGTTTTTCGAGAATCCGCACCTATGCCGCGCTGGCGGTGGTCGGTGTGGTGGGCACGGCAGCAGCCTGTGCCACGCCCGTCCGCATGGGTCCGGCCGCAAGCCCCGCGCCACAGGCTCGGACCGCGCGTGTGCCCGAGGTTCCGGTCGAGAACCCGGCACCTCCGGGGAATCGGCCACGAGCGTCATCGTCATCGTCTGACAGGACGCGAGAAGAGCCCGCCCCAGCGGGTCCAGTCGCGGCCGCACCGGCAATGCCGGAAGTCCTCGGATTACAGGAGACCGAGTGCAAGCCGGGGAGCTTCACCGGCATAATGAAGAACCGCGAATCGACGACGGTACAGGTGTCCGTAGATGGGATGTCGCTCTGCATGTACACGAGCGGAGATGTCGCGCTGACCGGAGACGGCACGGCAGTCGCGAGCATGGATCCCGGCAGTCGGCTGGTCCTTCGGTCGCAGGCTGAAAGCCTTCACTGGATGGCGATGACATCCGGCCCAAGCGGCTTCGAGTACGAGTGGAGCATCGATGGCCGCTCCCAACCCTTCAACGACGAAGCTCGTGACTGGCGCGACCTGATGTTGACCGTGTTGGCGCGCTCCCAAGAAGCTTGGGAGGTACGCGGCAAGGAAGCCGGCATGCAGCGGGAGATCGGTTCCTACGAACGGCACGTCGCCGGTCTGCGTCGCGAGATTGCGTCTCACGAACGGGAGGTCGCCAGTCTGCGTCGCGAGATCGCGTCCCATGAACGCCACGTCGCGAGCCTCCACCGCGAAATTGGGGGTTACGAACGGAAGATCGCTGGCCTCCGACGGGGGATAGCCCGGATGACATCCGCCGGAGCGGAAGAGGCGTTGTGGGCAATGACACGGGCGCTGGAGCGACTCGACTCACAAGAACTGGGCGCGGTGGCCCAAGCCCTGGCTGAAGAGTTCGGCGAAGTACGGCTTCGCGCATTGGGCGAAGACGCCCGGCAAATCGTGGAAGACGCGTTGCGGCTTCGGGGAGAGGCCCAGAACGAAGTCGTCAGACAATTGGCCTACATGCAGGTCGAGATGGTACGTGCCGAGGACGAGCTACGCTCCGCGCGCCAAGCCATCGCGGAATATGATCTGGACCGGCGAGTGGACGAGATCATACGGGAGATCGAGCGGTACGACCTCGACGGTAAGGTCCGCGACATCGAGGCCCGGATCGAGCAATACGACCTGGACGGAAGGATCAGGGAGATAGAAGCGCGAATCGAGGAGTGGGATGCCGACCGGCGTGCTGGGGCAATCGAGCGATCGGTTCAGGATGATGTCGCCACGTTGCGGCACCTGATCGACGCGACCGGGCGGCAGCGCTGATCATGAAACCGAGTTGGGGGTTGCCCGTTGCCGCGTTGATAGCCTTGACCGGCTGCGGGGACTCAGAGCCCCGGAGCGACTGGACGACGCTGCGGGACACGCTGCCTTCCGGCGCGGTCCACGTCACGAACATCCCGGCGACGAACGCATCTCCCACTTGGACGCTCGTCGAGGAACTCCGCGTCGGCACGCTCGAAGGCACCGGACCGGACGCGTTCGCCTTTCTGAAGGGCCTCGTGGCGCTGGACGGCGGCGGCTTCGCCGTCCTGGATTCCCAGATTCAGGAACTGCGCGTCTTCGGCCCCGATGGCGCTCACGTCGCGACGCATGGCGGCAAGGGACAGGGACCCGGCGAGTTCGCGGACGCGAACGGTCTCATGCTTGGCCCCAACGGACGCATCTGGGTCCCGGACGGGCGCAACGGACGCATGTCGGTCTTCGATCCCGAGGACGGCTTCGTCGAGTCCTTTCCGTTCGACGACGGCAATTACGGCTGGGTGTGGAATGGCGCGATAGTGGATGGGAGCCTGATCCACCGGCCATGGTGGGACGGGACACGGAGACAGATTCGCGTCTACGATCTGACGATGACGCTGGTGGACTCGATTCCGTTGCCCAGCGATGGACCGGAGGACGAACAGTACGACCCCGAGAGGCAGCCCGGCACGTTCTACCAAGCGCTGGACCGCGGCTACATGATGTACGGGATCCCGTTCTTCGCTTCCGAGATCACGCACCTCGATTCGCAAGGCGCCTTGTGGTCCACGCGGGACGGCGATCCCGAATACCGCCTGTCGCGGCGGGAACCGGACGGGGATACGACTCTCGTGGTCGAAACCCGCAGACCTGCCGTCCCGGTGACGGTGGTCTAACGCGACTCGGTGATCGCCGCGATGCGC
>JAPPKV010000252.1 GCA_028819775.1 Gammaproteobacteria bacterium
GCGGAGCGAATTCTCGGGGCGACCGCGAAGCGGTCGCGTCTCGCATGAGAGAGCCCTCAGCCGGGGAGCGCGAGGGGCTCCCTCGCATGAAATAGCTCGAAATCGACCGGCTGGGCGATCTCCGACAGGAATAATCGGCGATCGCCGACGCGCCGCGGCGGTGATTTCCTACAAGCCACATGGCAATCGTCCGGCATCCAACGGGCCGCGCGCCCCGTATCTTCGAACGTCCCTTTCACACGAAAACTTGAGGAGTTAACCATGGCTTCAATACGTACCTGGTTCGCAGTACTCGCGATGGTCTGGACGGGTTTGGTCGCGGCCGCGGAAATGGAGACGGTCAACATCAACACGGCGGATGCCGAGACGATGGCCCGCGTGTTGAACGGTGTCGGCTTGAAGAAAGCCGAGGCCATCGTTCAGCATCGCGAGACCCACGGTCGCTTCGACAGCGCCGCCGACCTGACCGCCGTCAAAGGCATCGGCGAATCCATCGTCGAGAAGAACGCGGACAAGATCGTCGTCAGCGAGATGCCCGCCGAAGAGCAGAAGGCGTCCTCCGGCGAATGACGGGAAGCGAGCGTCTGGCTTGGAACAACGCGAACGGCCACAGGTCGGGCGTGATGGGTCCATGCCAGACGCGAGCTCCCCGCGCCGGTGGATCCGCTAGACAGTTGCTGCCACAGGCGCGCCAGCTTTGCTTGCGCCTCGCTGGTCTCGACCTGCCGAGCCGTCCGTATGAACGGTCGGCAATTCATCGCGAGGGTCCGCAGATGGGCTAAGGCAAGAGATCTTGAAGTGCGTTTCGTGGCATCGGAAGGGCCGGGATCGCACGGGACTCTCCATGCGGGCGAGCGCAAGACAACGGTAAAGGATCGAAAGAAGGAGATTGGCAAGGGGCTGCTTGCTAAGATGCTTGATGACCTCGGGATAGAGAAGGGCGACTTCTAGACGGCGTTAGTGCTGGAGGTATTGGATCGATGTCTGACATTTGCAGCTATCCGGCCGAAATCGAGCGAGACGAGGACGGTCGCTATGTCGTCACGTTCCCGGATTTCGGGTGGGGAGCTACGGATGGTGCAACCCGGGACGAAGCGTTGGGTGAAGCCCGGGATCTGCTTCGGGAGTTGATCGCCGCTACGATGCGGGAGGGAAAGGATCTGCCGGAACCGTCGCCGGCGACCAGGGGACGGTTCGTCGTGGCGCAACCCGTACCGATTGCCCTCTAGCCAGCGCCCTCCGGGCTAAGACACTCAGTTCGCGACGGTCATCTCCCGGACCAGGAGCGATCCGGTCTGGATGTTGCCGCGACGGTCGATGTCGTCGCCGCAACCCAGGATGCCCTTGTAGACGTCGTCCAGGTTGGCGGCGATCGTGACTTCATCCACCGGATAGAGGGGCTCGCCGCCCGCGATCCACACGCCGCCCGCGCCACGGGAATAGTCGCCGGTGACGAGGTTCACGCCTTGGCCCATCAGGGTCGTGACGAGGAGTCCCGTGTCCATGTCCCTCATCAGTTCTTCGACAGGCCGCGTCTCGGCAACGACATCGAGATTGAAATAGCCACCCGCGTTGCCGGTGGTCGCCATTCCCAGGCGCCGGGCCGAATAGCTGTCCAGGATGTAGCTCGTGACCACGCCCTGGTCGATGAACGTCTTGGCGCGGGTTGCCACCCCGTCGCCGTCGTAGCCGGCACTGGCGAGGCCCTTCGGTCGGTGCGGTTCCTCGCGCAGGGTGATGTCTTCGGTTGCGACCTGCCGGCCGACGGAGTCGAGCAGATACGACTCCCGGCGATACAGCGCACGACCGCCGATCGCCGACAACAGGTGCGAGACGAGCCCCGCCGCGACCGGCGCGGCGAACATCACGGGATAGGATCCGGTCTTGACCGGGCGGCAGCCGAGCCGGCCCACTGCCCGGCGGGCTGCCTCGCGGCCGACTTCCACGTGATCCTCGAGGTCCGCCGGATCCCGGCCGACGGTGTACCAGTCCTCCGGCTGCATGCCGTTCGAGTCGGCCGCGATCATCAGGCAGCTCGTGGAGTGGCGCGTACCCCAGGACGCCTCGAGGAAACCATGGGAGTTGCCGTAGGCCTGGCAGCCACGCGCGGTGGCCACCCGGGCACCTTCGGAGTTGACGATTCGATCGTCGTAGGCGAGTCCCGCAGCCTCCGTTTCCGTCGCGCGTTCGGTGGCAAAGGGGACGCCGATATCCCACGGATGATGCAGGTCGAGATCGGGTAGGCGCCGCGCCATCAGATTCGCATCGGCGAGCCCGTTGCAGGGATCCTCCTCCGTGTACCTGGCGATGTTCACGGCCGCTCGAACGGTCTCCCGGATCGCATCCGGGCCGGCGTCGGAGGTGCTGGCATTGCCCTTGCGATCCCCGACGTAGACGGTGACGCCGAAGCCCCGGTCGTTGGTGAACTCGACGGTCTCGAGTTCCCCCTTGCGGACGGATACCACCAAGCCGCTGCTGTCGCCCGCGGCCACCTCCGCCGCCGTGGCGCCTTGACGTTTCGCTTCCGCCAGTATCCTCGCCGCCATGTCCTTCAGGGATGCGGCAAGCGTTTCGGGATCGACCGGTGCCGGGCTAGGCTCGATGGACTTCACGACGCCGTTCCGCCGACCGTGATCTCGTCGATCTTCAGGCTCGGCTGGCCAACGCCGACCGGGACGGTCTGGCCGTCCTTGCCGCAGATGCCCACACCTCGGTCGAGCTGGAAGTCGTTGCCGACCATGGAGACGCGTTGCATGACCTCCGGGCCATTGCCGATCAGCGTCGCACCGCGAACGGCCGGCCCGACTTTGCCCGCCTCGATGAGATAGGCCTCGGTGGCCGAGAAGACGAACTTACCGGAGGTGATGTCCACCTGGCCGCCCCCGAAACTCACCGCGTAGACGCCCTTGTCGACACTGGCAATGATCTCTTCCGGGGCGCACTCGCCTGGTGCAAGGAAGGTGTTGGTCATGCGCGGCATGGGCAGATAGGAATAGGACTGCCGACGTCCGTTACCCGTGCTTGCGGTTCCCATGAGGCGCGCGTTGTGCTTGTCCTGCATGTAGCCGACGAGCACGCCGTTCTCGATCAGGGTGGTGCGCTGCCCCGGTGTGCCTTCGTCGTCCACGGAGAGCGAACCCCGTCGGTCGGTCAGTGTTGCGTCGTCGATCACCGTGCACAGCTTCGAGGCGACGACGTCGCCCATTCGGCCTGCGAATGCCGACGTCCCCTTGCGGTTGAAGTCGCCCTCCAAACCGTGGCCCACGGCCTCGTGCAGGAGAACCCCCGGCCAACCCGGGCCAAGCACCACGGGCATCGCACCCGCCGGTGCGTCGACAGCGTCGAGATTGACGAGCGCCATCCGCACGGCGTCCCGGGCATATTCCTCCGCGGAGTCCGTATTGAACAGCCACCCCGCGTCGAAGCGGCCGCCGCCGCCGCTGACCCCGCGTTCACGGCGACCGTTCTGCTCCGCGAGGACCATGACGTCGAACCTGGCCATCGGTCGCGCGTCGCCGCTCATCAAGCCGTCCGTGGCTACCACCAGGTTGGTCTCGCAATCCAGCGAAATCCGGACGACGACCTCGCTGATGCGGGGGTCGAGACTGCGTGCGAAGGCGTCGATGCGGCGCAGCAGATCGACCTTGTCTTGTTCCGATGCCGAAGCGATGGGGTCGACATCCGCGTACCGTACCGTCGCCGTGGTACCGGTGAGCACGCCTGTCCCACTGCCATGGCCGGTCCGCGCAATGCTCCGCGCGGCTTCCGTGGCCTCTCTAAGCGCGGGCAAGGCTATGTTGTCGGCGTATGCGAAGCCGGTCTTCTCGCCACTGATCGCCCGCACGCCAACGCCCCGGTCGACGCTGAAGACACCGTTTTTGACCTTGCCGTCCTCGAGTCCCCAGGCCTCGTGGCGAACGAGCTGGAAGAACAACTCCCCGGTATCGATGTCCTTCGCCGACAGGCGGCCAAGGAGCCCGGTCACCTCGGGTTCGCCGATCTCGTCGGGTTCCCACAACGCTTGCCGCGCCGACACGATCACATCGGTCGAAGTCACTCCTCCGTCCCCCCTTGCTC
>JAPPKV010000243.1 GCA_028819775.1 Gammaproteobacteria bacterium
GTTCGTCGCTGGGTCTGAGTGGGCGACGGCGCTGGCCTGGTCGCCAGATTCCCCTCTGCTGGCGATCGGCGCTGGCCGTCGCCTGCTCATCGTCGACGAGGACGGCGCGCTCCTCCACGACTTCGACGATCAACCCTCCACGGTCACGGCGGTTGCCTGGTCGCTCGACGGCACGCGTGTCGGTGCAGCCGCGTATGGCGGCGTCGACTGGCACGACGTTGTCGGACCGCGGAGCGGGCGTAGTCGGCGCTTCGATTGGAGGGGTTCGCTGCTCGCGCTTGTTCTGTCGCCCGATGGAAAGTGGGCCTGCGCCGGGGCACAAGACTCAACCGTCCATCTGTGGAAGCTGTGGAGCGGTCGGGAACTCTCGATGGATGGCTATCCGTCAAAGATCGAGCGTCTCGCGTTCCGAGACGACAGCCGTTGGCTCGCGGTGGCGTGCCTGGGCGAGCTCACCGTCTGGGACTTCGGCGGTAGCGGGCCCGCCGGCACGGTTCCGTCATCCTCATCTGGTCACGACAAGCACATTGAGGATCTCGCATGGGACCCATCCGGCGTGTGCATCGCTACGGGGGGAGGCGATGGTCGCACAATCGTCTGGCCCGCCCCGACGCGCGCCGGCCAGGATCTCTCGCCAGTTACTGCGGTCGAGTCCGATGCCCCGACCAGCCGGCTTGGGTGGGTCAGTGACGACCACCTTTTGATCGGGCGGGCCGACGGAGGCGTTGTCAAGCTCGCCATCTGAAATCGGTCGGGCCCCGTCGGTCGAGGCGGTTGGTGGGTCTAGAGAACCCCGGCGAGCCAGTCGCGGGCGTCGACCATCATCTCGATGGTTTGGCTGTGGGCCATGTCGTAGGCGTGGTGTCGAAGATCCCACCCACCTTCGCCCAGGGCTGCGATCACGTCTTTGGACTGATCTGAGCCGATAAGAGGGTCTCGGGTTCCCCACTGGTAGAGGGCCGGTCGACCGTCGCCGCTGGAGAGGTCGACATCCAGTCCCAACAGGTTCGGAAGGCCGCAGCAGATGGCCCACACGCCGGCATAGCGGGGTGCATCAGGCTTGCCGGCGAGCGCCAGCGACAGGAAGCCGCCCTGGCTGAACCCGCCCAGGATGCACCGCTCGAGTGGCACACCTGCCATTTCGGCCTCCTCCGCGATGAAGGACTCAAGCATCTCGAGCGATGGCACCACCTGGGAGAGGTCGAATTCGAAGGTGTCGAGGTCGATGGACCACCAGCCTGCGCCATCGCCGTCGGGCATGTTGATCGGTCCTCGCGGCGCGATCGCGGTAAAACGCTCGTCGGGGTCGACCAACGGCACATAGGACGCGAGGTGGTGCTGTTCGGCGGTGTAGCCGTGCATGAGGAAGAGGAGACGGTCTGCGCCGTCGCGGTCAATCCGGTATTGGGTCAGCGGCATGGCACGAGTCTCGCATGGGCCTCGGGTGCCGCGCCGGTCGTGTCATCAGCCTTCCCGTTCACGGCAGGTAAGGCAGCGAGGAATGATGAAGCACGATGCGCAGCACGCCGTCGGCGTCTTTCTTGTATCCAAAGCTCTTGTCAACCTTGGTGACCTGGCCGTCTTTGTCTGTCATCGTCACCCACCCCATCCACATGGCGACGTCGCCGTCGACGAAGCTTGCCGCGGTCTCTGACCGGACCTCTCGCCATCCCTTGAGGCCGAATCCGCCGTCGAGGGGATACTCCGGGTCGTGGCCGACGAAATAGGACAGCGCCCCCCGTTTGGTGGGCCGGAACGTCTGCTCGCCGCTGGCCATGGTCGGCTTGAACAGCACCGGCCCTAGGTCGTATCCGTAAACCTCATCCAGCACGCGAGAGGCCACGGCACGGGCACCATCAATCCCGTCGGCTTCGTAGGCCTGAGCGATCGCGACCAGACCAAACCCCCAAGCACTTCGGGCCGCCGTCAACTCGGATTCAGCGATTGGCACAGCACACTTCTCCACTCATCGTCCGTCGCGTCCATCCCGACGAGCCTACCCAGCCCCACAGCCAGCATCCCGGCGACATTACCCGCAATGAGGGCTGCCGATGGCGTCAGCAACACGCGCATGGCACCGCACAGCTGGGCGCGGCCTGGGCGGGGGCGCAGCAGTCGTGGCCTTGCCAGGCACCGACGCCTTCTCGGACTGCGACGGCGCCGATGACGAGCGCGGCGACCGGATCTGCCCACCACCATCCGAGAGCGGCGTTGGCGATAAGGCCAACCAAGAGCACGGCTGAAAGCGAGGTGCACAGCCAAGTCTGTGCGGAATCGGCGACGACTGTGGCGGCTCCCATCCGCCGTCCGACGGATCGCTTGACCGTCGCGAGGATGGGCATAACAATCAACGACGCGATCGCGAGCCCGACACCGACGCTCGACGCCTCGGGTTCGCGCTGGGCGAGCAGGTCTGTGCCAGCCGTGAACCAGACCCAACCCGCGAGGGCGAAAAACGAGGTGGCAATGAGGCGGAGGGCCTGGCGTTCACATTCTTCGGTGAGTCGGGCCCGGAACTGCCAGAGGACCACGGCGGCTGAAGACACCTCTATGGCGGAGTCGAGCCCGAACCCGATGAGCGCCGAGGAGTTTGCTGCGACACCCTCACTGATAGCGACGACCGCTTCGGCACAATTCCAGGCCACGGTGAACCAGGCCAATCTCACTGCGTGGCGTCGCAATCGCTCAACGCCGTCGCCGGCGGCCTTCGAATCCGCAGGGAAAGAGGTCACGGTTGCAGATCGCAGTGATCGGAGTCCGGTGGGGTGAGCTGGAGCGAACATAGGGTCACAAGTGCATCAGCCAGGCGGGGATCGGCGAGTTCATATCGGGTTCGACGACCTTCGGGCGTGGCGGTCACTAGTCCACAACCGCGCAGACAGGCCAGGTGGTTGCTGATGTTGGGTCGGCCGCAGTCGAGGTCATCGGCGAGTTCGGCGGGGTACGCAGGGCCCGCGAGCAGGGCGATAAGAATGCGCTGCCGAGTACGGTCGGCCAAAGCCTCACCAAACCTGGCGAGCACATCAATGTCTATCGGCGCCGAGGTGGCTGTCACCCCACCAATTATAGTTCAGCCACGGCTGAATCGACACAACCCTTCTTCGCGGGCAAAATGAACGCGGTAATCGGATACGGAGGATTGTGATGGACCTGTCGGAATACTTGGCGTCGACGCAGCTGATTGACTGCACGGGCAAGGTGACACATACATTGACATTGCTGCCCGACGGCATGGTCGAAGTGGTGACGGGTGCGGTCACCGCGATAGTGGATCCGCACGCGAAGTCGGTGGTCAGGCCTGCCGGTGTCCGTATTCACGACCAGATCTTCGATCATGCCAGTGTGCTTGCCAGGGAGGCGTTCGGCTGATCGGGCTTCGATACCCGCAAGTAGAGCTGCGGAAACGACCGCAGGTCAGCGTTTGAGGTCTATGGCACACTAAGGCCATGTTTCGGGTCACCCAGTTTTCGGACCCTCACTTCAGTACCGAGCGTTCTTCTGGTGGGCGTGATGGGAACCGCTAGTGGGCTGGGTCACATGGCTTGTTCGTAGAGTCCGTGGACGTCGCCGCGGCTGGGGTAGCGCGGCGTGTTCAAGATGATGAGATCGCGTAGGGCGTCGGTGGTCAGTGAGTCGAGGTCGTCGGGTGTGGCGCCGAGGTCGCTGAGGCGGCGGTTGGTGCCGACCGTTGCGGACAGCGCCTCGACCGCCTCGATGGCCGCCGTCGGGTCGGGCGTGACACCGAGGGCGGCGCCGACATCTGCGTAGCGGTCGGCGACGGCTTCGAGGTTGAATCGCATCACCTGGGGGAGCATGGTTGCGAGCGTCTGTCCGTGGGCGATTCCGAAGGTGCCCGAGATGGGGTGACCGGTGGCGTGGACGAGGCCTAGGAGTGGCCCGGATGAGAAGGCGCGGCCGGCCAGGTGTGAGGCGATTTGCATGGTTGCGCGCGCTTCGAGATCGCTGCCATCGTCGACCACTCGAGGGAGGGCACGGCCGGTGAGGCGAATGGCATGGAGGGCGAGGCCGTCGGCGTAGGGGTTCGAGGCGTTGGACGTGTACGCCTCGATGGCGT
>JAPPKV010000264.1:0-1664 GCA_028819775.1 Gammaproteobacteria bacterium
GTCCGTGCCAACCTCCGCCGCCGTGTGAGGCGCGTCCTGCGAAAGCACGGCTACCTGGCGAACAAGCAGGAGTCGGCGACTTGGACGGTGCTGGAGCAGGCCGCGGCGCTGTCGGCCGGCTGGGCGGCATGAGCGGATCGATCGTTGGATCCGATGCATCGGGGACAGCTCTGCGGGAAGTTGGAGCGTCCGGTTCCGAAGCTGAACTCATTCGCCAACGGCTTGCCTGGCTCGGAGACGAGAAGGCCGCTCTGGAAGCCCGGCTGGCCGAGCTTGAGGTCAAAGGGCCTGCGACACCGAAGGACCGAAACCGGAGGGTCCGGTAACGCGCCACTCGGCCGCGTGTGAGAAGATCGCGCTCTTCAGGTCGCTCTTCCGCGGGCGTACAGATGTATTCCCTCAGCGCTGGGAGAACGCCAGGACGGGCAAGTCGGGCTACGCACCGGCGTGTGGAAACGAATGGAAGCCCGGCCTGTGCGAGAAACCGAGAATCAAGTGCGGCGCATGCCCGAATCAGGCGTTCCTGGCGGTGACGGACGAAGTGCTCGACGGACATCTGAGAGGCCGGCACACGGTCGGGATCTATCCCATGCTTCCTGACGATACCTGCTGGTTTCTCGCCGCCGACTTCGACCGCTGGACCTGGAGGCGTGATGCCGACGCATATCTGGCAGCCTGCCGATCGAAGCAAGTACCTGCGGCGCTGGAGCGCTCGCGTTCAGGTAACGGATGCCACGTGTGGATCTTCTTCGCAGAGCCGGTACCTGCTGTTCTTGCGCGGCGTCTGGGTGCCTGTCTACTGACCGAAGCCATGGATCGCTACCCCGACATCGGATTCGAGTCCTACGACCGGTTCTTCCCGAGCCAGGACACGCTGCCGGATGGCGGTTTCGGCAACCTCATCGCGTTGCCACTGGAGCGTGGCCCACGAGAGAGCGGAAACAGCCTCTTTCTCGACGAGCGATTCGAACCCTGGCCCGACCAGTGGAGCCTGCTCTCATCGCTTCGCCGCCTGTCCCTCGCCGGGGTAGCCGGTATCGTGGAGGAAGCTGGTCGAAGAGGCGGTGTTGTCGGGCTGCGCCTGCCAATCGACGACGAAGACGAGGACCCTTGGACAGCGCCACCGTCGCGAAGCTCATCGCTGCCCAGGATCACCGACATGCTGCCTGAACATGTCGACGCGGTTCTGGGCGACAGGATCTATATTCCGCGCGCCGGATTGCCGCCGGTTCTGGTCAACCGAGTCATACGTCTGGCGGCATTCCAGAATCCGGCCTTCTACAGCGCCCAAGCGATGCGTCGTTCGACGTACGCTATTCCCCGCATCGTGGCATGCGCCGAGTTGCTTTCGCATCACATCGCCCTGCCACGAGGATGCAGTGCGGCACTGGAAGGGTTGATGGGAAACCTGGGCATTGCTGTACATCTGCGCGATGAGCGCAATGGCGGCCATCCTTTCGATACGAAGTTCCTCGGCGAGCTGACGATGGAGCAGCAGGCTGCTGCCGACTCCGTTCTGGCACACGAGACCGGAGTGCTGGCGGCGACCACCGCATTCGGCAAGACCGTAGTTGCCCCCGCCCGAAAAGCAGGCCGTGGGGCCCAAAACCGGGTGCTTGTTGAACCCACACAGCACAATGAGCAAATGGTAGCCCCGGGTGGGG
>JAPPKV010000264.1:1674-4064 GCA_028819775.1 Gammaproteobacteria bacterium
CCTGGCCCGCCGGCCGGGGGGCCCCGCGGGGGGGGCCCCCCCGGGGGCCCCCACCCCCGCCGGGGGGGGGGGGCCCCCCCCCCCCTGGGGGGGCGGGGGGGGCCCCCGCGGCCGTCATCGCTGCCCGTGGGACCAACACGCTGGTCCTGGTTCACCGCAGACAGCTCATGGAGCAATGGATCGCCCGGCTTGGTGTGTTCCTTGACCTTCCGGCCGCGGCCATCGGCCAAGTCGGCGGGGGCAAGCGCAAAACCACGGGTATCGTCGATGTCGGAATCATTCAGAGCCTTGTGCGGAAGGGTGAGGTGGACGACATGGTTGCAGAATATGGGCATCTCGTTGTCGACGAGTGTCACCACCTGTCAGCCGTGAGCTTCGAGGCGGTGGCAAGTCGCGCGAAGGCGAAATTCATCCTCGGACTGTCCGCGACCGTCACGCGCAAGGATGGACACCATCCGATCATCTTCATGCAGTGCGGCCCGATCCGGTTCCGGGCGAACGCGAAGGTGCAGGCCCGGCAGCGCCCGTTCCAGCATCGGGCGATCCTGCGTCCGACAGCGTTCCGCATGCCGGAGGAGGTGGATGTGGAACATCCGCCGATCCAGCACGTGTATGGTGCATTGGCAGAGGACGAGGCGCGCAACGACCTGATCTTCGATGACGTGTTGAAGACCCTCGAAGCAGGTCGCTATCCGATCCTCCTCACGGAGCGCAAGGGTCATGCCCAGTACTTTGCAGACAGGCTCGACCGCTTCGCTCGAAACGTGATCCTCCTCAGGGGAGGCATGGGAGTAAGGCAGCGTCGCGAGGCCATGCAGCGGCTCCGCGACGTGCCTGAGACGGAAGAGCGCGTTCTGGTCGCGACCGGTCGGTATGTCGGCGAGGGATTTGACGATGCCAGGCTGGACACGCTGTTCCTGGCGATGCCGATCTCCTGGCGGGGCACACTCGCGCAGTACGTGGGGCGCATCCACCGGCTGCACCCGGCGAAGCGCGAGGCAGTGGTCTACGACTACGTCGATGACGAGGTGCCGACGCTCAGGCGTATGAGCGAAAATCGAGTCCGCGGCTATAGTAGCCTCGGCTACTCCGTCGAAGGGTTCAGTCGCCGCACGATCGCGTGAGATCTTTGGACCACCGGCACCGCGATTCGTGAGCGACTTCCGTACCCAGCAATCCAATGCGCCAGCAAGGAACGCAAAGACCTTACGAAGTATTGTAGATCATGGGCTCTTCTCTCCGGGGAGTTTGTCGCGAGCGTGATCCGATTCCCTCCTATCCCCATTCTGGCATCGGACGAAATACTCGGTAGTGCAGGTACGCGGTGTCGACGGCCGTCTCGAAGGCGCGATCCAGCGTCTTGGGGGCCATGCTGCTGGAGGAGTTGGTGTCGGAGTCCAGGTCGTCGAACCAACTGCGCGGATCCTTGATGCGGTTGCCGGTGGGCGCTTTCTGGACAGAAACCTGCCGCATGCACTGGCGCAGGCGCAGGGGCGACAAGAATGCCGCCTGAGAGTATCACGAAGCGCATCAGAAGTCGTCGCGATGGCCTCGGTCGCGGTCCTCGCGGATCAGCACCTCCGCGGGGGTCTGCTGGCGGCCCCTGGTCTTCTCCCGCAGCCGATCCGACGCCGCGAGGAACCTGGCCCGCTTCGCCGCCATGTCGTTGTCGGCCGCGCATTCGAGAATGTGGCGAACCTCACCCTCCAGGGAGCGGTTGTTCGACGAGGCGCGCTGCTTGAGACGGTCCACCACATCGTCATCTAGTTGCCGCACATTGATAGCCGCCATCGGTTCGCCTCCAAGATTGCTATCACATTGGTAGCGTACCGTCGCGGCTTATGCAAAATCCCGCCTGAGGGGAGGACATTTGCGGCCTTGTTCTGCGTCCTGCGAGTGCATATCTGGCAAGGCGCTCAGGCACCGTCGCGAGGCTGCCGTCATGGTAGCGTCCATCGGCAAGATCGCCTCGCCGTCGCAGGGCGTGGGCTATTTCGAGAAGGAAGCGAGCGCCTGAGCGGGCACGGGCTCTGCGTCACGGGGGCAACGCTCGCCTTGCCATCGCTCACCGTGTAGGTCATCTGTGGGTGCCCGCCTCCGTCGGCGTACCGCTCAGCGTACGGTCGTCCGCGTCGAAACGTCCCGGGACCGTCGGCCGCAGGGTGTAGCTCAAGCGAGCCGGGGCCGCCTCCTGCCCACTCAGTTGCATGGCGGTGCGCCCGTTGACACCCGGAGTGTCGTCGTCCTCGAGTTGACGCAGTTCAGTTGCGCTCCCCCGCCCGCGAGCAGTGGCTCGAGCGCGTCCCGTTCAGCCGGATCGACGGTCAACCCGTACTCGATCTTGACCTGAATCACCCGTTCGGCGAACCATACGCGGTGGTGGGTGGGCA
>JAPPKV010000263.1 GCA_028819775.1 Gammaproteobacteria bacterium
GGCAACATGGTCGGCGTAGCGCCGCGGGCACCGGTCGTTCCGTACCGCGCGGTGACGTCGGTCGCCCTGATGAGCGCGGATGAGGTGAGCCGGGTTGCCGATGCCGTTGACCACGCCGTCAACATTAGCCTCTGCTCTGTTGTCAACGTCAGCCTTGGCGCTCGGCCGGTGTTTATTCCGATTTCACCATTTCGGCGCGCGTTGGCGAAGCTGGGTGAGGCTTGCGACCGAGCCTATGAGAAGGGCGTCATCGTAGTTGCGGCCCTCGGCAACAATCTCCACGACCGAGCAACTTACCCCGGTAAGTACTGGCGCACCATCTGTGCCGCCGGCGTGGAGCCGGTCTTCAAGGACGGCGTGTTAACGGCCGTCGAGATGTGGAAACCACAGCCACAGCCCTTGATCAGCGGAGACTATGCCCACATCGACACTTGGGCGCCATCCGATTTCATCTTTCGTGCGCAAGCACGCCGTCGCACTGGAGAGGTCCAGGACGATTATGCGCCCGAAGTTGACGGCGATGGAACATCTTACGCGGCGGCAGCGGTGACCGGTACGGCGGCGATTTGGCTAGCGCGACGCAAGAATGATATTGGAGCACTATATCCTCCCGACGAACCGTGGATGCTGACAGAGGCATTTCGGAAACTGCTCCGTGATAGCCATCCAAACAAGCCCGAAGATGCGCCTAAGGAAAACACTGCCAGTATCCTCAATGCTAAGGTCTTAGTGGAGGCCGCTCTCCCCCAGCCAAAAGATCTCGAGTTCGAAAAGCGGCTCAGCAGAGACATGTGGGGTTAGGCGATTCGAACACTGTGTAACCCGATCAAATTGCTACCACTTCGTGATTCGCTTCATCACTTGGACCAAGAGAGCGCCTTGCATTGACAGGCGCGCCAGCTATCCAGCTTGCCAGTCCGCAGCAAGGAGACTTAGCGCCTCGGGCGTCCCTTCACAATCCAAGACCGGGTAAAATTCGACCATGCGGCTGAGATTCATGTAGGCGGTCGGAGTCTCCGGAAACCCACCGTCTCCCTCTCTTACGTACACGCCGTATCGGATTCCGTCGGTTACAACAAGGCGGTTGCACCCTTCGCGTCCAGGCCGGCTGGCATATTCCGCGCCTTGGGTGTTGGCCGATAAGCAGGAACGACCGAGCTTTTTGACCTCAACAACAATTGCCAAGTTCTCATCGGCGCGTGGAAGCCTGTCAAATAGTGCGATATCGATATTGTTCCATTCGACTGCCATCCGTTGGGGCGTCCAGCCCAGAGTACGCAGCAGGGGCACAACCAAGTACGCAACTGTTTCACGCTCCGAAGGTTTCGTGCCGCTACGTTCGTACCACGAGGCGACTTGCTTAAGGCCAAGCATCCCATCAGTTAGTTCATTAATCGCGCCCGCAGCAGCACCCTGATCGAACAGGTGTTCGGCGAGTTTGGATACCTCAATTCTTCGAACCTCTTCGTCGGGGAGGCAAGTCTCCGGAAGCGCCGGCAATGTCGTTGCATGTTCCGGAATCTCCGATATCCAAGCAAAAACTGGTCCTGTCCGATCTAACTTCTGAATTGTATCGCCGAATCTTAAAGCACCAGAAAACCGCTGGGGCGTGCCGTTGGTGGCCTGCCAGAACCACCTCACGCGGCGAACAAATTGAATGTCCCACCCGTCAATGTCGCCGAAGTCGTCGTACCATACGACCGGCCCCTCTACTCTCCCGACCCCGTACACTTCGCTTTTACCAAGCTTGAGGACAACTATGTCTCCGCAGTTAACGTCTTCGTGGTACTTGCGGATGAGTCCGACTTTCCGCGACGTCCATCCGTCGGTGCGCAGAGGGTGCTCGCAGCCGGGCCACCGCCCTCGATTACCTGGGCCAAATAGAATAACCCCCCAACGCAGACATAGGTCCGGGTATGCCCGATCAGTGTCCCCGGCCGCTATCTGCCAAACTTCCTCGTCACCGATGTTCATCGACCGTTTTCCTGCGCGCGAGTGACAATTCGGTCTTCCGGTGGGAGCGGAACGAAACACCGACCACGAAGAGTGCCTGAAACCGCCCCAGCACCATCGATCTTTCCGGAATCGTCGAGGAGGCTCCACATACAGAGATTGGAATGCAGGGAAAAGACAGATGGATTCGTCGAGCGGACGAAATCATTGCCGCGCGCCCACGACAACCGATGGTAATCCCGGCAGCCGGCCAACGCCACGATGCACGAATCCCGCCCGGACGAGCAGCGCCGTGTATTCGGAGACTGTGCGCTCCTTGCCTCCGGTAGCGGTCAACAGATGAAGGTCGCACAACCCGGCAGCGGACCCACCCTCGGGCAGCACCATCTCGACTACTAACAGACGTCCTCCGGATGGCAGTGCGCGGCGCGCATAACGAAGAAGCCGAAGCGCCCGGGCGTCGTCCCAATCGTGCAGCACTCGGGCGAGTATCGCCGCATCACCTTCGACGTCCCAAGGCTCGAACAAATCTCTCGCCTGAAACGTCACGCGGTCCGGTTGCGGCAAACGCATCGCACGCTCGATCACCTCCGGACGGTCGAGAACCGTGACCCGGAGTTGCGGGTGGGCTTCCACCAGAAGCCCGGCGAGCGCGCCCAGGCCACCGCCCGCGTCGATCACCCGCTCGTCGCCGCGAAGCCCGAGAGCGGCGGGAACCGGACCGTAGTCGTGCAGCGCATAGCTCGCCAGCATGCGATGATGGGAGGCGACCCGGGACGGGTCGGCCGCAACCTCCCCGAATATGTCGGGGGGGCGCCACCCGTCATCGACTCGGAGCGCCCGGGGCAGCGCCGCCCACACGCCCGGGAAATGCCGCCCGTATTCCACCGCCGCATCGGCCAGCGTCCACGGGTGGCCGGCGGCCAGGAAAGCGCCGCGCCCGGTCGCGCGCCATATGCCGTCCCCATCCTCTACGAGGTGGAGCTCGGCAAGCGCGCGCAAAAGCCGCCGCGCCCGGTCCGGCTCCAGCCCGCAGGCGCGGGCGAGCCCAGACGCGGTGGCGGGCAACGCCTCGAAGACCCCCAACTCGACGGCAGCGCAGATCGTCTGCGTCCGCCAGAACCCGGTGAGATCGTCGGACAGGGCCGCGAATTCGCTTTTCAGCGCCGGGCGCAGTTCCACGACGGAAGCGCCCGTCCCGTCGATGACCTCCAGGCCGCCGTCGAAACACTCGACCCGCGCCTGTCCATTGTAGAACGGCTCCACCGCCGTGAACCGCCGCCCGTACAGCGGGCGTCCGGAGGCGTCGATGTGCATCCACCCGCCCTCGTCACGGGCGCGGGCCCAACCCTTGTGAAAGACATCGAGATCGAGAAACCAGGCGCCGTGGATCTGAGCACCCAGTTGATCGACATGCGTGGAATGGCCGTCCTCCGACTGCACGACCGCGATTCCGTCCCGGAAATCCCCCGCATAGCACCAACGGGCGTCATAAGCAGGGACGCCTTCGGGAGTGAGATGCAGGTAAGCCCCGCCGGGTTCGCGCACCGCGCATCGTCCGTCTTGGAAGTTGCCGCACCAAGCGTAGCGCGATTCGTAGAGGTCCGTTCCGTCCGGGCGGACATGCCGCCACCCATCCGGCGCGGCGACGGCGGCAAGACCTTCGTAGAAGCCGAAGGCGCGGTCGAAGCGCCGGATATAGGCCGGTTCTCCGTTGCTCCGGATGTGCCACGCTTGGCCGTCCCGGCGAACGGCGGCAAGGCCCGGCTCGTGAAACTTCAGCACCTCGTCGAAGCGTTCGTCGTAGAGCGGCGTGCCGTCACGGACATGGTGCGTGCCGGACGGCGCCACGGCCGTGCCGCGCCAAGTCATGACGCGCTCCCGGCGGGCCTGCGCATGTTGCAGCCGAGGCACAGCGTCCGGTTGCGGTAGGTGGCCATTAGGGTCCGGTAGGCGCCGCCGCGCCAGATGTCCATCAGGCCGCGTTCGTACAGATTGCCGAACTCGCCCAACGTCCGCCGTTCCGCGTCGGGGGCGCAGCAGGGATCGAAGCGCCCCTCGGCGCTCACCCAGGCCTCGCGGCCGAGGAACGGGCACGGTCCGCCGGGCG
>JAPPKV010000400.1 GCA_028819775.1 Gammaproteobacteria bacterium
GCGCGCCGGCCACTTGAGGAAGAAGGGCACGTGGATGCCGCCCTCGAAGAAGCTGATCTTCCAGCCGCGGAACGGCTCGTTGACGCGCGGCAGGCCGATGTAGGCCGGTGCGCCGTTGTCCGACGTGAAGAACACGAGGGTGTTGTCCTCGATGCCGCTCTCGCGCAGCGCGGCAAGTACCCGGCCGACGCTGCGATCGAGGGAACGGACCATCGCGGCGTAGACGCGCAGGCGGTGCTCTTCGATGTGCGACAGCGCGTCGTAGTCGGCCTTCAGCGCCTGCAGCGGCGTATGCACGGCCCAGTGCGCGAGGTAGAGGAAGAAGGGCCGGTCCCGGTTGGCCTCGATGACCCGGACGGCCTGATCGGTGTAGTAGTCGGTCAGGTAGCCCCCGGGCTCGAATGCCGGGCCGCCGTTGAACGAGGCGGAGAACTGCATGGCACGCCACAGGAAGCGATCGATGCCGTCGAAGTCCTGCTTCGAGTTGACGACATCCGGGTGGTCCTCGGGTAGGTAGAGGCCGCTCGCCATGAGCAGGCTCTCGTCGAAACCCTGGTCGTGGGGCGCCATGCCGCCGCTTAACCCCAGGTGCCACTTGCCGATGTGCACGCTGTGGTAGCCCGCACCGGCAAGCAACTCGGCGAGGGTGATCTCGGACGGCGGCACGCCCATGTCGTCGTAAGGGATCGACGGTCCCGCGTCCTCGATGATGGTCGTGCGAAGGGCGGTTCCCGGCCTCCTGTTCCCAAGCACGGGCACCATGGTGCTAAAGCCGGCAGGCGTGGGGGTGAACTCGAAACCGAAGCGGGTGCCGTAGCGACCGGTCATCAGCGCGGCTCGGGAAGGCGCACAGGTGCCGTTGGCCGCATAGCCGTTCGCGAAGTGGACGCCGTCCCGGGCCAACGAATCGATGTTCGGCGTGGGCACGGTGCCGCCGGCGACGCCGCCGCCGAGCCAAGTCAGGTCGTTCCAGCCGAGATCGTCCGCGAGGATGACCACGATGTTGGGCGGCCTTTCTGCCTCGGGTCGGCCCGCCGGATCGGGCCCCGAGTCCCACTCGATCACCCGGTTCGGTGCGACGTCGTCGTGCAGTCGAATCTCAACGATCTCCAGCAGGATCTCAAGGCGGTAGACCCAGGCGATGGCAGCAGCAGTCACGACGGCCAGCGCTAGACCGATCAGAACACCCGCGCGCCGGCTCACTTGCGACCTCCTCGCGAGTTCGCGAGTTCGCGTTCGGTAGCCGGAGAGACCGGCCCTTCGAGAACGGCCGCCATCGCATCGAGCAGCGTGTAGAAGAAGAGGCCCGCGTCGTGTCCCTCGAAGCTGCCGCCGGACAGTGCGCGCTGGGAAAGCGCCAAGGCGGCCATGCGGTGCATCAGTTCGATGCGGCGGTCGGCGAGCGCCTCGGGAATCCGAAGCCGCGCGCGAATGCGCGCCGAGACCTCATGCGCGGATGCGCCCGTGTAGCGCCTCGCCCGCTCCTGGAGCGCATCGCTGGGCAGGAACGCCAACTGGCCAACCACCTTCAGGAAAAGCGCGAACTCCGGATCCCGCCGCACGATACGGACCGGCGGCAGGACCGCCACCGCACACAGCCGGCGGACGTCCTGCTCTTCGCCGGATGCGTCAAGTTCCCGCAGCATGCGCTCGCGCTCGAGGGCAACCTGGGCGCCGCGCTCGCTGTAGAGGGCGTCGATCAGGCCCTCGCGGCCGCCGAAGTGGTAGTGCAGCGCCGACTCGTTGCGCTGTCCCGCTTCGCGAAGGATGGCACGGGTGGAGGTCGGGCCAATGCCGAGTTCGGCGAACAGTCGCTCGGCGGCGCGAAGCAGGGCGCCGCGCGTGGACTCGCCCGCCGCCGATGTCGCCGTCCTTGACAGAGCACTCATCGAAACCGTCGTACCCCTACACACATCCCTAATGACATTCATCATTTCCGATGGTTTAATGATAGACATTAATTCGCCGGTACGCAAAGACTCCTGCATGCACCAAAGAGCTCACGCAGCTTCGTCCCGTCGGGCAGCGGGGTTCATTGCGATGGCCGCTGCCTTGACGACCATCACGGCTCTGTTCGCGCCGAGGTCGATGGCGGCCGAACCCGCGACTCCAGTTGCTTCACGTCCGAACGTTGTCGTGGTCGTCGCGGACGATGTCGGATTCTCGGACTTGGGCGCGTACGGCAGCGAGATCCGCACGCCGCACATCGATGCGATCGCCTCGCGCGGGGTGATGTTCAGCAACTTCCACGTCTCGCCGATGTGCTCGCCGTCGCGCGCCATGCTGCTGACCGGCGTCGACGCCCACCTCGCCGGCGTGGCGAGCCTCTACGTCGCGACCCCGCTTCGTCACCGCGGACGGCCCGGCTACGAAGGCGAGTTGCGCACCGACGTGGTCACCATCGCCAGCCGTCTGCGCGATGCCGGCTACCGCACCTACTTAAGCGGCAAGTGGAACCTCGGTCACACGCCGACCTCCCTGCCCAGCGCCCGCGGCTTCGACCGAACGTTCGCACTCGATTCCACCGGCGCCGACAACTTCGAGAAGAAGCCCTACCTGCCCATCTACGGCGAGCCGCCCTGGTTCGCCGACGGCAAGCCCACCGATCTGCCGGACGACTTCTACTCGTCCGAGCACCTAGTGGACAAACTCGTCGAGTTCATCGCGGCCGACCGGACGTCGGCTACCCAGCCGCGGCCCTTCTTCGCCTACCTCGCGTTTCAGGCGGTGCATCTGCCGGTTCAAGCGCCACGCGAGTTCATCGAGCGCTACGAAGGCGTCTACGACGAGGGCTGGGATGCCCTGCGAAGAGCGCGCCATCGTGGTGCCGTCGAAGCCGGCGTCTTTCCGCCCACGGCTGCGCCTTCGGATACTCCCGCGCAGGCGGACTGGGGCGCGCTGGCACCGGACGAGAAGGCGTTCGCCGCCAAGAACATGGCCGTCAACGCGGCGATGCTCGAGGCGATGGACCACCACCTCGGCCGGTTCGTCGACTATCTCGACGGCGCGGGCCTCCTCGCCAACACGGTCGTCGTCGTGCTGTCCGACAACGGACCCGAGGCCGGCGATCCGGCGGCAAGCACGGGGTTCGACTCGTGGGCCGAAGACACCGGCTATCGCCGCGACCTGGCGACCCTTGGCGAACGGGGAAGCTACGCCATCATCGGGCCGCACTTCGCGCGGGCCGCGGCGGCGCCGCTGGCCTACTACAAGTTCCACGGCGGCGAGGGTGGCATCCGCGTGCCGCTGATCGTTGCGGGACCCGGCGTCGAGGCGCGGGGCATCGCGCCGGCCTTCGCCTACGCGACCGACATCGTGCCGACGCTCCTCGAACTCACCGGCACGAGTGACGCCACGCCGTCCGGCAAGCATCCCGTCAGCGGTCGCAGCCTCGCACCGGCGCTGCGCGACCTCGCCGTCGACATCCACCCGCCGCAGGCGGCCATCGGCTTCGAAACCGCCGGTCACGCCGGCGTCTTCAAGGGAAACCACAAGCTCGTGCGTGTCGGTGCGCCCGACGGCGACGGCCAATGGCGTTTGTTCGACCTCGCCCGCGACCCGGGCGAGACCCGCGACCTGGCGGGCGAAGACCCCCAACGCCTCGCCGAGATGCTCGCCGACTATGAAGCCTACGTGGCACGGGTGGGCGTGCTCGAAGTACCGGCATCCTACTCGCCGACGCGGCAGTTGCTGATCAACTACCTCTACGACCGGACGAGGGCGAACTTGCACCTGGTGGTCGCCGGTGCCGGCCTTGGCGTGGTGCTCGTTGGTCTTCTCGTTTGGCTGACTCGGCGATTGCGGGCCGCCACAAGGGCGGCCCCTACGCCCCAACACCTTTGCCCCAGGAGTAATCCATGAAGATCCTACGCACACCCGACGAACGCTTCGCCAACCTGCCGGGCTTCCCCTACGATCCCCACTACACGGACGTTGCCGACGGCGAGGGCGGTACGCTCCGCATCCACCACGTCGACGCAGGTCCGAGGGACGGGCCCATCGTGCTGTGCATGCACGGGCAGCCGACCTGGAGCTATCTCTACCGCAAGATGATCCC
>JAPPKV010000385.1 GCA_028819775.1 Gammaproteobacteria bacterium
GAACGATGATGGTGAAGCGTCTGCGCATCGTCGGCTCGACCCTGCGGGCGCGGTCGATCGCGGCCAAGGCGACGGTTATGGACGCCTTGAAGGAACGGGTCTGGCCGCTCTTGCACGACGGCACCATCCGACCCGTGATCGAACGCGTCTACCCGGTCGAAGAAGCGGGCGACGCCCACGATCTGATCGCGGGAAATCAGACTTTCGGCAAGGTTGTACTACGTGTGCGCGAGTGAACTGCCCACGCGTCGGCGTTCGGCAAGGCGCAGGGGCGACCCTAACGCGCCCGAAGGCGCGCGGTCGCCCGAACAATCGGTGGAACCCCCGAGGCTCGGGCGGGGGCGCGCCCTTCGGCGCGATAGCCCCGCCCCTACGGACCCAGCAGCTCGCGCATCATCGCTTCTGCGAACACCGGCGCGGCAGCTTCGATCCAGTCCGGGTCCGTCTCGTCGCCGGTCTCGTAGGTGATCGAAGGAATGCCAAAGGTGTCGAAGAAATAGTTCTTGGCGTTGGCGGATTCCGATTTGCTCGGCCGGTGAATGAACGCGAGATCCGGCTGACGCTTGCGTACACGCTCCAACCAGGCGGCTGAGAAGCCGTGCGCACTGCCGTCGCCGTCTTCCGGCCGTTGCGTGTAGAAAAGGTGGGTTTCGGTTGCCCGCGTGGCGTGGAAATCGAGCATGAGGCGTAGCGCGATGCCTCGCTCGGCTAGGTTGGCGAGCAGGTCCCTGACGCTCCGCGTTTCGGGTTGCCGGAAGGGGCCCCAATCCCGGTTCAGGTCGGTCTTGCCGGCGTTGTGCCGCCAGTGACCGTTTGCGACGCCATCGGGATTGAGCAGGGGCACCGTGACCACCGTGAAGGTCTCGCGGAACGAGCGCGCAAGTTCCGTATCCGCAAGCACCGTGTCCAGGAACGCGTTCATGGTAAGGGCGCCCGTGACCTCGGGCGGGTGCTGACGACCGATGAACAGGACCCCCTGCGCCTTGGCGCTGGTCTCCGCCACCGAGATCGGGCGCCCGTGGATGCTGCGCCCGAGTACGCGCACGGCGATGTCGCCTCGCTGTGCCAGCGAGAGTGTCCAAGCGTCGTAGAAACGGGTCGTGAGGAGCCGCTGCGACGCGATCCAGACGGGTGCCTCCGCAAGCGGGATACGCAACGCCAGCCGCTGTTTGTCCTCGGACACCGCCACCGCCTGGTCCGGGAGGCGGTGCCAGTTGATTCCGTCCAGACTGACCTTGGGCCAGAACCGGTCGGCATCCGCGTCCGCGAACCCCATCAGCACAACGGCCTCGCCTGGTCGCTTGGGACTCGCCCGGAAGGCATACCAGGGCATTGGCACCTCGACCTTGGCGTCCTCCGGGCGGATGGTGATGACGAACTTGCCGTCGCGCACGTCGCAGCGGTGGAACGCGCCGCCCTCGAACTGGGTGTCGAGGAGCGCGATGTCGTTTTCGCAAAACCGGTCGGCGCCGGTAGCGGCGGCGGCAAGCCCGGCCGCTGCCGCTGCCGCGAGCCAGGCGCGCCAATGCATCCCGTTACTCCAGTTCGGCGCGGAACTCGACGTAGTACCGGGCACCGAGGTCCTGGTGCATGTCCGCGAAGTAGCCGAAGAACCGGTCGGCAAGCGGTGCCCGTTCATCGGTAATGTTCAGGCCGCCGAGGCGGATTCGACCGCTAAGATCATCCCCGAGGTCGAACCGGTAGGCCAGGTAGGCGTTAAAGGTCCGCATGCTTGGAACCACCCACTCGGTGCCGTCGTCAAGCGTCAGCGACCTCTGCACGAAATCGCCTACGTAGAGTGACGACAGGGACGCACTCCACGCCTTGTAACCCCATCGCAGCCGGGTCGATGTCTTCCACCTGGGGTTGCCGTTTTGGCGAACCAGATTCTGGAAACCCGCTACCGGGAAGTTGGCGGGAAGTACGCCGGCCTCCTGGGCCGCAAGTAGAGCGCCCGCGTCGCCACCCGGATCCTGCTGGAAATGGCGCAGCCGAGCCATCTGGTGACTCAGGGAGAACTCGCCGAACCGGGTCTCGGCCTCGTAGTAGATGCCGTAGTCCGTGCCGTGGATCGTTCGCTTGTCGAGGTTGGCATAGCGGTCGTCCACGTAGGCGATGCGACCTGCCGGGCAAATTCCGGCGGCGCTGAATATTTCGATCTCGTCGTCGTCCGCTTCGCCTCGGACGACCGCGGGATTGCCGGCGAAACCGGCACAGTTGCTGTTGCCGTTGTTGATGCGCAGTAGCAGGTCGAGCAGAGAGTGGTTCTCTTCCCCGAGCAGGCCGATGGTGTCTTCCTTCTCGTTCCACCAGGTATCGACCGTAAACGTCATGCCCTCGAAGGCGGTGACCACGGCGCCGAGCGAGCGGTTGTCGGAACTCTCGGGGATGAGATTCTGGCTGCCTTGGGCGATTCGCTGCGTGGAGTAGCGGCAGCTCAGGGTGTCCTGGTCGGGGTCGCCGCCGTTGTCAGCGGCGTAGACGCACGTCCAGTCGGTCCGTGTGTTCTGGCGAGCCACAATCTCCTCGTTGATGGTCACGAGGTTGGGCGCGCGGAAGGCACCGGACCAGGAGCCCCTGAGCAACAGCCGTTCGTGTGGGCGGAAACCGAACGCGATCTTGCCGACCGTGGTGTTGCCGACATCGGAGAAGTCTTCATAACGCAATGCGAGTTGCAGATCGAGGTTTTCGTGAACAGGCACCGCGAGTTCGCCGAACGCCGAGAACACGTCGTGGTCGCCCTTGCCGTCCGGGGTGGGGCTCGAGTTCACGACATCGGAGACGTAGGGCCAAGTGTCCCCCTGGAAGTCCGTAAAGACGATAGTGCCGTCAAGCCGCGGGTCGCGATCGTCGACGAAGGACTCGCGCCGGAACTCTGCGCCGGCGAGTAATCCCACGGGACCTGCGGGCAGGTTGAAGATGTCGTAGGTCGACGCCTTGAAGTCGACCAGGAAGAGCTCGGTCTCGTTGTCCCGTCGGACATCGACCAGGGTGCGCTCGATGTTCGTATTGGCGCGTCCGCTGAACGGGTTGTAGGCCGCAGGCGTCGGATCCTCGAGCGCTTCCTGCATGAGGGTGTTTGAGATCCGGTTGTGGGTCACGTCCTCCTTCTCGGCCCGGGACCAGACGATGGCGCCGTCCCAATCCCAGTCGTCCCAGGTACCGCGGAAACCCTGTAGAAAGCGCCAAGTCGCACCGTCGTTGTCGACGATCCGGGGCGCTTCGACCCAACGTCCATTGTCGATCCACAACCGGACGCCGCTACAGGGCACGTCGGGGATGACGTCGTCGGGCAGCCGGTTGGGGGAACCGCATGGGCCGAGGGGGTTGTAGTAGTTCTCGGCGCCGACTTGGAGCTTCACCGTGGAAAACGAGGCCGACGCGTGACGGTTCATGTTGGAGGCGGACAGGTAGGCTGCGAGTTCGGTATAGCCTTCAATGCCGTTGCCGAACTCGTGGTTCAGGAAGGCGAACACGTGGGTGCGCTCGAGTTCGGAGAAGAGGTCGCGGTTCTCGTTCAGGTTGTGCCGATAGGTGCCTTGCCCGTCGATGCCCCCGCATGTGCCGTAGCCGATCTCGTACTGGCATCTTGGGTCGCCGACCGGATAGGTTTCGAACTCGCCGGCACTGTCGGTCAGTTCGCCGGACAGGCCCCAACGCCGGACACTTCTAACCGAGTCGAACTGCCGATATTCCGAGTTGGCGCTGTTGTTGCGGAAATCCGTTTCGGATGCCCAGGGCGAGTTCGGGTCCAACCGCCAGCGGAAGTCGGAATCGGCCCATCGCGGGTCGTCCTGGGAGTTCACCCGGTCGCGCTGGTAGTGTTGCGCGAACACGCTCAGATTGGTACGACCTTCGTTGAACGTGCTGCCCCACTCGCCGATCAAGGTGAGATCGGTGCGTGGAATGTTCTCGAAAGCAGCGTGCTTGACCCGTACGCGGGCACCCTCGAAGTCGCTGTTCAGTACGTAGTTGACGACCCCGGCGACCGCATCGGCGCCGTAGATTGCGGATGCGCCGTCTCGCAACACTTCGA
>JAPPKV010000499.1 GCA_028819775.1 Gammaproteobacteria bacterium
ATCCCCGCCACGAAAGCCGCGCGGATAGGCTCACTTTCTTATTGGAATATGCTGGTTCGACGATGGCAGGTATCGACGGGGCGCCGATTTCGGGGGTATCAACGACCTTGCGTGCCGGACTTTCCCGCAGCATGTTGCTTGCCTGGTCCCTGGCCTTCTTCTGCCACACCGTGTGGGCCGGCAATCTCGAGGATCTCGACTTCAAGCACGGCATCGCCTTCTTCCACGACCTGAAGTACCCCGCCGACTACACGCATCTCGACTACCTCAATCCCGATGCGCCGAAAGGGGGCGAACTGGTGTTGCCGACCCAGAGCGCCTTCAACAACCTGGCACCGATGGCCACGCGCGGGGTCGGTGCGCCGCAAGGTTTCGGGTTCACTTCCGACACGCTTCTGATCCGCGCAGGCGACGAAGTCAGCGCGTTCTACGGTCGCCTTGCCGAGGGCGTCGCCGTGACCGACGATGCCAAAGCGATGGTATTCAGAATCCACGCCGACGCGCGGTGGCGCGATGGCGTTCCCGTCACGGCCAGCGACGTCGTGTACACCCTCGACATGCGCCGCAACCAACCTGAGGGCCGCGTGTATTTCAGCTTCATCGCCGACGTCGAAGCACTCGACGACCGGCACGTGGCCGTTCACCTGCACACCCCGATCACCTTGAACAACATCATCATGATCCAGTTCAGCCCGATCCTGCCCAAGCACTACTGGCGGGACCGGGATCCCGAGGCGAGTACGCTTGAGCCACCGTTGACCAGCGGACCTTACTTGATCTCGGCAATCAAGCAGGGACGCTACGTCGAGTACGAACGCGACCCCGAGTACTGGGGCCGCGACATTCCCGTCAACCGAGGCCGGTACAACTTCGATCGGGTTCGCTACGACGTCTACCGCGATGCCACGGTGATCCGGGAGAGCTTCCGCAAGGGACTAATCGACATCTGGACCGAAACGGACATCCGCTACTGGCACGACTCCTTCGACACGCCGGCTTTCGCCAAGGGCTGGGTCAAGAAGATCCGTCGCCATTTCGGCATCGAAGTGGGCGTTCGCAGCAACATCGCGCTCAACAACCGCCGCGCGAAGTTCAAGGACCGGCGGGTCCGCGAGGCGCTGACGCTGGCGATGGACTTCGAATGGCAAAACCGGACGTTGCACATGGGCCATCACAAGCGCGCCCACAGCTTCTGGCCGGACACGATCCTGTCGGCCACCGGCCTGCCCAGCGAAGACGAACTCGCGCTGCTGGAAGGATTTCGCGATCAACTACCGAACGAACTGTTCGACAAACCGTTTCGCTTTCCGGAGGCCGCATCGGTGGACGAACACCGCCGGAATCTCGTTCGCGCCCGGCAACTGCTGTCCGAGGCGGGTTGGCGGACCATCGACGGCGTTCTCACCAACGAAGCCGGGGAGCCGTTCACGCTCAAGTTCCTGTCCCAGAACATCGCGGATTCCCGCATCCTGCTGCCGTATCTGCAAGACCTGAAGCGCCTCGGAATCGCCGCGACGATCCGACTGGTCGAAAGCAGCCAATTCATCAACCTGCGCCGCGAGTTCGAGTTCGACGCCGTCCTCCAGAACCAAGACATCCTCATGCCACCGGTCATCGAGCTTGAGGCCACATACCACTCCGTCTCCGCCAAGGATCCGGTGTCCCGCAACGTCGCCGGCATCGGCCATCCGGCCTTGGACTACCTGATCACGCAGGCCAATCTCGCCACGACCCTTGAGGAGATGATCGCCGCCTGCCGGGCCATCGACCGGGTGCTACTCTGGCAGTACTACCAGATTCCGCTGTACGCGGTCGATCTGCGTCGAACGGTCCACTGGGACAAATTCGGCATACCGGATTCCGAGGCGAAGTACTGGCCGGCGTTTCCCGACGGCTGGTGGTACGACGAAGCCAAGGCGGCGCGAATCGTGAACCGGTGAGGCACGCCATCGGCGCCAGCGTCTTGGCGAAAATCGTAGGGGACGGGCTTGTCCCGTCCCCCCGAGCCAGTCGGCGGCTCACGCACGCGCTACGCGTTCGCGCACGTATTCCATGAGGCTTGGAATGCCCGGGTGCCACGCATCGGCGGCGGCGGGTGGATTCCACACGTAGCCGAGGTCGGTGAGCTGGTCGCGGCACCGGAGGACATCGGTGGTCGCCGACGACGACGGAAGCGCCTCGGCAATCGCGGCGTTCAGAGTGGTCTGCGGTAACGTGGACTGGCCTCCGAACGCATTTGCCAAACGTGCGGCCACGTCCAGGAGGCTCGCTTCTTTCCAACTCCTGAAAGCGGTCCTGGCAATAGGCGGATTGGTCTTCCTCGACACTGGGTGCCGCCTCTGCAACGGTCTGTTGATCGATCGGCGCCCGCCCCCTCGCTTGCCAAAGCGCGGCCCCCCAGAGCTGGACGAAGTACGGGTAGCACTGGCTCGCGGCGACCACATCAGCAAGGGCCGAAGCCGTACAAGAGATGGAAGGGGCTTGCGCGGTTAGCGGTTTCTCTATCGCCGCCGCTGTGGCGGCTTCGTCCAAGCGGCCAATGCCGAGCTTCTCGGCGCGGCTCCAGAATGTCGCGGACATGGTATCGAGGTGCTGCGGCAGGCCCGGCGTTCCGGCCATCACCAGTAGGAACGGCGCGTCAGCGGATACGGTCTGCGCGGCGTTGAGCAGCACATGGCCGATTTCGCGGTCCAGGGTATGGCACTCATCGAGAGCCAAGATCAATGGTCGTCGAGCGCAACGCGCCGCCAGGAGTGGCGCCAATGCGCCTCGTTGCCCGCCGAGTTGCCAGCCCAACTTCCCGATGCCGATGTGGAATGCCAGGTTGTCCGGGCGGAGCGATGTGAACCGGCGGGGTGGCACCAGTCGCGTGGCAAGCTCGTCCAGGTCTGCGATCTCGCTCGGCGTCAGCCAAACCGCGTCGACGTCGCCTGTTTCCGCCTCTTGGCAGAGCCAGCGCAGCAGGGCGGTCTTGCCGTTGCCGCGCGGGCCGACCAGCACTGCGTCCCGTGGTGCGCCTTTACCGGCCCGAAGGTAGGCCAGCAGGTTGCGCAGCGCCGCCTGTTCGCGCTCGCGCCCCGCGAGATACGGCGGTAGCTGGCCACGGCCGGGGACGAACGGGTTGGGGGGCGAAGCGTCCATCGCGTCACGATAATAGACTGGATTGAACTCGGTGGCGTGGCTTCAGGAACCACGAGCCGCCACCTTGCGCAATGCGGCCAGCAGTGCACCCGTGGCGGCCGTGTCGCGACGGCAGTAGGCGCCGAGGTCGGCGAAGGTCTGTCGCCGGACGGCTTCATCCGATGAGGTAGTCCGCGTGTTCCGTCTGTCCGCCGTCGCGCTCGGTGTGTACCGAGAAAAGGAATGGAATGCCCTCGTAGGGCCTGGTGCCCGGAAACCGCGGGATCGCCGGCGCGAAGGTCTCGAAGTCGAGGTGGCGCACGGGAGGTCGGATCCCGGCAAGCGAACCGGCGAGGTCGCCGCGCACGATGTCCGCATTCGCTACGACGGCGCGCCGGATGAGGTGCTGCCTGAACGACATGGGGAACTCGGGCGGTATGTCGCGCACTTCGCGGACGCCCGAGGCGTCGAGTTGGGCGCGCTTCTCGGCGGAGAGTCGCGGCAGCTCGTCTAGGCCGTGATCCAAGTGCGGTGCGTTCCGGGTGTCATGTCGTCCTCCGGTTCGCCTGCTTCCTCGCACCATCGCCATCGAGCTGGTCGAGACTGGATCTGAGTCAGATCCCGGACGTCCTCGCGGCGTCGACCGTGGAACGGCGGGGCACGGTCGACAGATTCGTGAGATAGCCCCCCGGCGCCTCAAGCAGGCTCATCACCGTGATCGGCTGGTCCGATTCGACGATGAGTTGCCACTTGCCGACGCCCGTGCCAAGCGCCCCCTCCAGATCGGCGTTGCCCGCTTCGAGTTCCGCGGCCGTGTACGACCCGACCGTGCCGGCGGCCAGCGACAACTGTATTGCCGGACTCGATTCGCCCTCGTCGTCGATCCCCGTGATCGTCACTTCCGCCGGCTCCTCC
>JAPPKV010000035.1 GCA_028819775.1 Gammaproteobacteria bacterium
GATCGACGTCTGCACGACGTCCTCGGCTTCTTCCGCGTAGTACTCCCGCGCCTTGGCGATCGCCCAGGCGCGATGCCGGCTGACGAATGCCGCGAGGGCGGCGTCATCTCCGTGGCGGTAGAACCGCTTCAGCAACGTCCTGTCGTCGGTCTCGGGCAACTGTTCACACTCGTCCTGCCATTTCTTGACGCCACCGACGCGCGTTGTATTCCGCGCGATGTAGTGGCGATGCCTCGTTCGTGCCAAAGGTGCGTTCGCCGTCGCCCGATTACGGCTGTCGCGCCGCGACAAAAGCACGCGCTCTCTCTTCGTCCTCCGCCACTACAAACGTTTCCCGTTCGTCGCCCATGCTGACAAAGGGAATTATAAAGATACGTTGACAAAGGTGCTCCGGTTCGCTATGATTTGACCATCAGTTATCGAGATGCGTCAATGACTTACAAAGCCCCCGGCAAGGCCCATCGGAAGGGCATAACCCTTATCCAGGTCATGGATATGTTCCCCACGGAAGCAGCCGCCGTGGAGTGGTTCGAGTCCGTTCTGTGGGACGGTCAGCGATGCTGCGGCAAGTGCGGAAGCTTGCGGACCACGGAAGCCAGCCACAAGCACATGCCCTATTGGTGCTCCGACTGCCGCAGCTACTTCAGCGTGCGGACCGGAACGCCGATGGCGCGGTCGAAGGTTCCGCTTCGCAAGTGGGCCGTCGCCATCTACCTGTGCATCACTTCGCTCAAGTCGGTATCGAGCATGAAACTGCATCGGGATATAGGCGTGTCGCAGGCTACCGCGTGGTTCATGCTGCATCGCATCCGCGAAGCATGGGTGGGCGACTCGGACGGCGGCGACTTCTCCGGTCCCGTCGAAGTGGACGAAACCTACGTCGGCGGACGCCGCGCCAACATGTCGAACGCCAAGCGCAAGGCTCTTGCGGATACCGGCCGGGGCGCGGTCGGCAAAACGGCAATCGTCGGCGCGAAGGACCGCGCCAGCAACCGCGTCACCGCCAAGGTGGTCCGCTCGACCGACAAGGACACGCTGCAAGGCTTCGTCGCGGACACCGCCGCGCCGGACGCCGCGATCTACACCGACGAAGCGGCGGCCTATCAGGGGTTGCCGTTCGACCACGAAACGGTCAAGCACTCGGTATTGGAGTACGTGCGCGGACAGATTCACACGAACGGCGTAGAATCCTTCTGGTCGATGCTCAAGAGGGCGCACAAGGGCACCTTCCACAAGATCAGCCCGAAGCACCTAGACCGCTATGTCCAAGAGTTCGCGGCCAAGCACAACATGCGGGAATCAGACACCCTCGCCCAAATGCGGGACACCGTCGTCCGCCTTGTCGGGCGCAACCTCCTCTACGTCGATCTCACCGCCGACAACGGGCTTGATTCCGCCGCCCGGTCGTGAGTACGGCACGTTGCGCCGGAACAGGGCGCGGGCCAGCTTCTCCGGCGTCGCGCCTTTGAGGTCCACTTTCGGGTCGAGTTTCGGACGGTACTTCATATGAAGCCTCCTTTGGTGGATGTGAATGAACTAAGCGAGCGGGAACTTGCCCAAGTCAAAAGCATGCTCCAGCGCATCTGCCGCCAGTTCGAGTTGTTCTGGGGAAGCGAATCCTCCAAGTCGGCTCAACAGGGCTCGCCTGACGGGATCGATGCTGATCGCGGCGTCGTGAGTTCTGAGAACCGAACCGACGGCGCGTAGTTTCTGCGCTATCTCCGCCTCGCAGCCTGTTTTCGCGGCGAGTTCTTGCACGATCAAGATCAGAACGAGTTGCTGCGCGAACAAACGGTCAATGAGTTCCTTGGTCCCATTGTCCATCACGCCGCCCTCTGCAACAGGTTCGGCAAGTGCGGCTGCTTTCCGCCTAGCATGTCCTCCACGCTCAAGCCCTGTATCACCGGATAGGAACCGGCCACGTCCTTGAACTCGGTTCGGATGCGCTCGTTTTCGACCGTCCGCATTTGATCCGCGAAGCATACGAACACGCCGGCTTCCGCGCCCAGCTTCGTCACCGTGTTGTACAGGCGCCCGACCGAATCCGGCGTCACCTTGCCGCCCTTCACTTGCACCACGGCGTACCGAGCCTTCGGCTTTTCGTTCCAGTGCATCGGGAAGAATTCGAGTACGCCGTCCGCCCCCCCGTCCGGTCCCTTGGTTCCGGGGTCGTGAAACAGTCCCTTCGCTCCGATGTGTCCGCAAGCCCACTTCTCGAACTCGAGCTTGTCTTGCGCGGCCAAGTCTCTTGCCATCCGAGTGGTAACCGGAACGCCAAGCAACCGAATATCCTTCGATTCGACGCCCAATCCGGCCACACGGTTGCGGATCAAGCCAACCGAAAAAGCGGAAACATCAATGCCCATCCAGCGCCGACCAAGAGATTCGGCGGCGTGAACCGCAGTGCCGCATCCGCAAAACGGATCCAATACCAAATCGCCGGGGTTGCTGCTGGCTCGAATAATGCGATGGAGCAAAGCCAATGGCTTCTGTGTGGGATCGCCGAGATACTGTTTCTTCTGGCGCGCAGCGATGGCAAGGCCATTCCCCTTCTTTTGCACCCACCATGTTTCGGGAACTTTCCCGTCAGGCGACAAGTCGTAGGTGTCCGCCACGAAACCGGAGCCTCTAAGCCCATCCTTGAAGTTCTCGCTTGTCTTGGAGTCATGGGCGATCCGAACGGCGTCCGCGTTGAACGTCCACGAATCCCCCGCGCTATACCAGAGAATCACGTCGTGCTTTCGGTTGAACTGGCGCATTCCAGGGGAGCCTGGGCCGGTGTAGCCCCACACGATTTCGTTCCGAAAATTGCCCTTGCCGTATATCGCGTCCATGATGATCTTGAGGTAATGGCTGGCCGTCGGGTCGCAATGGAGGTAGATGCTTCCAGCCGGGCTTATCACGCGTCGCATGGCGATCAGTCGGGCGGCCATATTCGCGAGGTAGGCGTCCAGCCTGTATTTGGTTGTCGGCGGTTCCATGCGCTGCGCCACGTCCACCACGTCGGCGATGATCCGCTGATGCGCCGTGCCGTCGCTCCACTCGGCGAGCAGCGCATCCTCCGCCCCCCCCCCACTCCCAAGTGTCCTTGAACGCCTCCACGGGCTTGGCCGACTTGTACTTGCCCTTGAAGGGCAGGTTGTATTCGCTCTTGGAATTGAACGGCGGGTCGAGATAGATCAGATCGACGGAGCCGGAGGGAATGGCAACCTCGTCGTTGAGCACGTTGAGGCAGTCGTCGGCGTAGAGGATTCGATTGTCGGCCATGCTCGCTCCATGGAAGGATGGAGCCAGCACGATACGGAATCAGGGCGAGCCCGTCAACGTATCTTTATAATCCCCCTGACAAAGGCCCCATCGTCGGCCGCCCAAATCGCATAGGGCTTTCCCGTGGAGCCGGGACCTCTCAGCTCATATGCATGATTCAGACCTGTCTGCGCGCCTTTGCGGCCGGCGTAGCACCCGACCAGCGGCTTGACGCTCCATTGGCGACCCGTACGGCTTCGACCAAACCCCAGAAAACGCACTGGCCAGTCCGTCTCAAAGTCTCGCGGCCGACCGCAGACGTAAAGCGGCCCGAGAATGTCTGGAACGATAGGGCCAGCCCCCTCGGTCACGATTTGCCTCAATTCTCTGTTTCCGTCGCGAACGGACAATACTCCCGCATCCGTCTGTGAAATCACGATGTCCTCGTCGTACTTCATGCCTCGTCTTGCCATCGTCTCAGCCGCTCTCGGCGACGCGCCTTCCGCGGTTCGGAAAGAACGCCACGAAAATCGCTCTGCATCGGTGACCACGAGGTCGCACTTAAACCATAAGCACCACTCGGCGGTCTCCGGACGATCTTCGAAGTCGGTGCCGCCTCCCACATCCAGCCGCCACCGGACGCGTACCGAACCATCGGAATCGAGTCTGGATGCGATATGACCCAATCCGCGGGCGCCTTCAGAGTGGTGAACCACCCACACGTCGCGCCACCGAGCCGCAAACTCCCTGTTGCCTTTCAATACACCCGAC
>JAPPKV010000079.1 GCA_028819775.1 Gammaproteobacteria bacterium
TCGAGCAGATGCTGGTCAACAAGGGCGAGCTGTTCGGCAATCGGCTTTTGAGACCGGAATCGGTCGAAATGATGTCCACCGACCAGGCCGGTGACCTCTACGCCAACGCCTCGAAGGGCGGCGCCGGGGTTGCATTCGGCTATACGGTTGGCATCACCGTGGATCCCGAGTTGGCGAAGACGGGCCGTAGCGCGGGTGCCTTCGGCTGGGGCGGCGCCGCCGGAACCGTTTCCTGGACGGACCCCAAGGAGGAGTTGGCCGTATCAATCATGGTTCAGCAACCCACGAAAGGCTTGGGGGTAAGGATTGCAGAGGCGATTGCGGCGGCCATCGACGACTGACGAATTGGCGGGAGAGCGCGATGGATATCGAGGAACTCGTACCCCAACTCCGCACCTCGGACCTAGAACGCGCGATAGGTTTCTATACCAGGAAGCTTGGCTTCGCACTCTCCTTTAGGTATCAGGACTTCTACGCCGGCGTCAGTTGTGGCGACCGGATGATCCACCTCAAGCTGGTGGACGATCCCGACCCCGGCATCGAGTTCGTTCGGAGCGGGCAGCACCTTCACATCCATCTAGGCGTGCGCGATATCCATGCCGCTTTCCGGCAGGTTCAGGAAGCCGGCGTGAAGATCGTCGAGGAGATCTCAGAGCGTCCTTGGGGGATGACCGAGTTCGTGATCGAGGATCCGGACGGACACACGCTCTACTTCGGAAGCGCTTCCGCAGACGGATAGTCGGCACCGGCGATGCTCCTCTCGACGCTCGCATCCCAGACGCCGAGTTCCTTCATCATCCGAGCGGCGATGTCTGCCCGCTGCCTGATCAGGTTCTTGGACTCGGACGGGTCACCGACGACGTTGTAGAGCTCAAACGCGCCATCCTCGCCACTCGTGTAGTTCCGCACCAGCTTCCAGTCGTTATCCAACCAGGCCCGCCCGGCGACGACCCTGAATCCTAGGGGCTGTTCACGACGTGGGGGCTCGTTGTTCGCCAGGACAGGTGCCAGCGAGATGCCGTCGTTCACTGGATTGATGGAGTTCGGATCGAGGCCCGCGACATCAATCAATGTCGGAAAGATATCCGTCGTGGCGGACGGATACTGCGAAACCCGGGGGTCGATGGTCCCCGGCCACTCGATGACCGTCGGCACCCGAATGCCGCCTTCGTAGAGATCCTTCTTGAAGCCACGCAAGTGACCGGTTGAGTCGGGGTGGACGCCCAGGTGTTCCCCATAGTCGATATCGGGGAGACCGCCGTTGTCGCTTGTGAACCAGACGAGCGTGTTCCTGGCGATTCCGAGGTCCTGAAGTCCCTGCCTCAAGGTGCCGATGGAACGATCCATGGCCGCCAACTCGCCGAGCTGCAGGGCTGAAGTCTTGTCGGTGCGGTCCAGGTAGGGGGCGACATCTTCCTCGGTCGCCTCGAACACACGGTGAGGTGTCGAATACCAGACCAGCACGAACACCGGGCGACCCTTCTTCGTCTCCCGGGCGATGAACTCGAGTGCTTCGTCGACGATGACCTCGGAACCGTCGCCTTCGAACTGTTCCGGGACGCCGTTTCGGCTCAACACCGGATTCAGGTTGAACTGCGTGGAAATGCTCAGCCAATAGTCGAAGCCGAGTTCACCGGGATTGCGCGGATCGCTGGTTGGTATCTGGTGATCCGGGTTCCCGCTCCCGTTCAGATGCCACTTGCCGAAGTGCGCCGTGGCGTATCCGGCCTCCCTGAAAGCCGTGGACAACATCTTCTCCTGCGTGTTGATCGGATCGCCAACCTTGAACACTCCGGTCCTGTCGTTGGACCGGCCTGTCAACACCGCGGCGCGGGTTGGTGAGCACATGGGCGCGGTCGCATAGAATCGATCCATCCGCAAACCCTTTGCCGCCATATCGTCGAGGTTCGGCGTTTTGAGAAGCGGGTGACCGTAGTAGCCGGTCTGCGTCCAACCCTGGTCGTCGGACATCACCAGTATCACGTTGGGTTTGTCGGCCATGAGCGGCGCAGACAAGATCCCGGCGCAAAAGAAGAGTGATGCGCTGAATTTTTTCACAATAGATGATCCCCTTCTGTTTCCATCGAATTTCCCTCCCGGTCTAAGCCGGACAACCGAACAACAGGACCGTAGGAGACGGGCTTGTCCCGTCCCGTTGCGAGTCAACCCGAACATTCGGCGTGGGACCGCGCAAGCCCCAACGAGGCGTCGCCTCATCCCTCATCGCCCCCGCCAGCGTTGCGCGGGCGAACGCGGACACCACTCATTTGTTCGACTAGCTCCATGATCACCCAGCTCTCCTTGTCCGCCCATCCATGTCCGAAGCCAGCAAGATAGAGTTGCAACGCACTGGAACCTACGGACAGGGGTACGCCAAGGTCGGCGGCAAGCTCGACAGCCAAGCGGATGTCCTTGCCGATGGTTCTGAGCCCCATGTTGGCGGTCTCGCCGGGCGGCGGCTCGGAGCTAAGCCCAATCGAGGCAACGGTCCCGTCGAACGCCCGGCTGGCGCCGCTGCTCTCGCTGATGACCTCCTTCATCGATTCAACGCTTAAGCCCGCCTTCACGCCAAGCGCCAAGGCTTCCATCGTGGCGACCGCGCCGATCGCGTTCAGCAGGTTGTTGACGAGTTTCACGGTAGCTCCCGCGCCGGTTCCGCCCACGTGGAAGATCCGCTCCCCGATCGCCTCGAGCACTGGCCGAGCCCGCGCCAGGGTTGCCGCGTCGCCGCCAACCATGACCGAGAGTCGTCCTTCCCGGCGCTGTGCCAAGCCGCCGCTGACCGGCGCGTCGAGGACTTCCACGCCTCTCTCCGCAGCTTCCCGCGAGATGGTACGAACGACGTCGGGACTGATGGTGCTGAGCTCTATGTAGACGTCGCCGTTCGAGGCACCTGCCAGAACGCCATCGTCGCCGAGCGCAACCTCCTCGCTGGCCTCGTTGGACGGCAGTGACGCCAGGACGACATCCGAAACGGACGCCACCTCGCGGGCCGAACGTGCGACGGCTGCTCCATGCTGCTCGAGATCCTTGAGCGGCTCGTCGCGCAGGTCGTTGACGGTGAGGTCGAACCCTGCGCGCGCAATACACCTCGCCATCGGCTTGCCGATGCCACCGAGGCCGATGAATCCCACTCTCATGTCACGAACTCCTTTGTTGCAGGGCCGGTCGGCGAGTCCCACACAGCGCGGGCGATGACAAGCATCGCCCCTACGAGCTCGTACGGCCAGCCCCCGACGGAAGGAGCGTCTCACGGCCTATTGATTATGGAACCGAGTTGGGGGACGCTCGCGCTCCAAATGCGGTAGGTCGCGCACACACCAGTATGGGGAGACCCGATGAAGCAAGAGACCCTGTCAAAGACGCGGAAGTACCATGGACTATGGCGACACCTTGTCGCCGTAATCGGACTCGGACTGGTTGGCTTGCCGGGCCAGATGTCCGCACAGACGGACGAGGCAGACAACGCCATCGAGACGGTCATCGTGACCGCCACCAAGCGCGAGGAGTCGATCCAGGACGTGCCCATCGCCGTCACGGCGATCGCCGGGGAGGACTTGGCAGCGAGGGGCGTCCAGGACATCTACGGACTCATGGAGGTCGCGCCGTCCATCGTCGTCTACAACTCCAACAGCACGACCAACGGCGGCACGGTGCGCATCCGCGGCGTCGGCACCACGGGCAACAACCCGGGACTCGAAGCCGCCGTGGGCACCTTCATCGACGGCATCTACCGGTCGCGTGCGGGCCTCGCCTTCAACGACCTGACCGACCTCGACCGGGTCGAGATCCTGCGCGGCCCGCAGGGCACGCTGTTCGGCAAGAACACGGTGGCGGGCGCGGTCAACATCATCACCCGCAAGCCGGAGTTCGAGAACGCCTTCTCGATCAGCGCCGGCGTGGGCAACCTCGAATCCAGGGAGTTCGGGCTGGTCGCGAACACCATCATCTCGGACGACGTCCTTGCCGGGCGCTTGAGCGTCGCGTACCGCCAGCGCGACGGCTACTACGAGG
>JAPPKV010000362.1 GCA_028819775.1 Gammaproteobacteria bacterium
TGCCCAGGCCCAGCGGCTGGCGAAGCACCTATTCGACATCGCGACGACAGCGCCGCCGGGCAAGGAGGTCCGGGTTTCCCGCATCGGCGGTCGGCTCGTTCGCGACCGCCGTGCCGCGTGGGAGCGTTGGTACGCCCGGGTGGCCCCGGCGCGGTGGGGAAGTGCCGCATGGCATACCGCGGGCTGGGCGGTGTTCGCCGCGGGCTACGTCGGCGCCGTGGTCTTCGTGGCGGCCGTCGTCGACGCATCGCCCGGCGAGGTTCTGCTGGTTCTGGCCGCCGGGTCGCGACTGTCGGCCTACATCAGCGCCACCGTGGGCGAGATCGGTTTTCTTCGCGGCATCTGGATGGACGGTTCGAAGCGCCTGGCTTGGCTCGAGGACTACGCCGCCGCCAAGGCCGAGCACGCCGACAGTCCCGTTCCCGATGCCATCGGGCGGGGCATCTCGCTCGAAAACGTCTCCTTCGCCTACCCGGGCACGGACAAGCTCGTGCTCAAGGACATCGATCTCGAACTGCCGGCAGGAGCGGTTGTCGCCCTGGTCGGTGAGAACGGCGCAGGCAAGACAACGTTGGTGAAGCTTCTTGCCAAGATGTACGAACCCTCCACCGGCGGCATCCTGGTCGACGGGGCGGAACTCGCCCGCATGCCGGCGAGGGATTGGCGGGAGCGCCTCGCCGGCACGTTCCAGGATTTCTTCCGATTCGAATTCCAGGCCCAGCGAACGGTTGGACTCGGCGATGCGCCGCGCGTCGAGGAACGTCCGGCCGTTCGTGCGGCCGTGGTCCGCGCCGGCGCGGAGGATGTCGTGCAATCCCTTGCCAACGGCCTCGATACCCAGCTTGGGCCAACCTGGCCGGACGGCGTCGAGGTGAGTTTCGGTCAATGGCAGAAGCTATCGCTGGCGCGTGGTTTCATGCGCGACGAGCCGTTGCTGCTCGTGCTCGACGAGCCCACCGCGGCCCTCGATGCCGAGACCGAGCACGCGCTATTCGAGCGCTACGCCGATGCGGCGAAGGAACGGACGCGGGATGGAGCAGCGAACAACGGGCGGATTACCGTGCTCGTCTCGCACCGTTTCAGCACCGTGCGTATGGCGGACCTCATCGTGGTCATGGACGGCGCGCGGGTCGTGGAGGTCGGCAGCCACGAGCAACTCATGGCGGCCGCGGGCCAGTACGCGGAACTCTACGGTATCCAGGCCGCCGCGTATCGATAGTGCACAGGGATCCGGCCCGGGACAGATCGGTTCGCTTCCATGGAACAACAAATTCGCAACCTGTTGAATTACTCGACAATTAAGTCTGTAGGGGCGACCCTCGTGGTCGCCTGAGTCGGGACGCGCGGTTTTGCGGGACGGGACAAGCCCGTCCCCTACGGGCGGTCGTCAGTTGCCCTTGCTCGCGGCCTTGCCGGACTTGGCGTGTTCGTCGACGGCCCGCTTCAAGGCCTCGACCTGCGCTTCGTCGATGGCGTCGAAGCCGCCGAGGTAGCAGCGCACGGCAGGCTCGAATGGACTGGCGGCCCGGTGTCGCGCATCGATGGCGTCGAGTCGGCAGATCGAGCCGGTCCGGGCCCGGGTGGTGACGACCATGTCTGGGCGCAGGCCGACGCACGGCTGCGAGAACCGGTTGACCCATACTCTTTTCTTGATGCGGCCGCGGAACACGATAAGGCTCTCGTCGATGATCTCGATGCTGTCGATCTCGCGCCGCCGCAGGCAGGATCGCTCATCAGTGTAGTCGTCGTCGGCGAGCGGATTGTCGAGAATCTCCTCGACCGCCGATTCACTCGCCGGTGGTGTGGCGGCATCGGTGGATTCCGACTCCGTCGCCGGGCACGGTACGGTGCCGAGGGACGTCAACAGAACAACGACGGCAGTGCGCATCCCAGGTTGGCCGATCAAGCCGGAGCGTCCGGGGCCACCTGCGCCTTGGCCCAGCGATAGTCCGCCTTGCCGTTGGGACTACGCAGAATCTCGTCGAGAAATATGAATGCTTTCGGCAGCTTGTACCGGGCGATGTGCTTGGCGCATTCGTTCAACAAGCTCTCCTCCGCCACCGTTCGGCCATCCTTCGTCTGAACAATGGCGACCACCTCGTTGCCCCACCGCTCGGACGGCCGTCCCGCCACCACGGCATCGTAGACATCCGGGTGGTGCTTTATAGCGTGTTCGACCTCCTCGGCGAAGATTTTCTCCCCGCCTGAATTGATGGTGGCCGATTCCCTACCGTGCAGCTCCAGCGTGTTGTCGTCGAGCAGGCGCACCTTGTCCCCGGGTACCGAGTACCGTACGCCATCGACAACGGGGAACGTCCGGCGCGTCTTCTCTTCGTCCCCCAAGTAGCCCAAGGGGATGTTGCCGGCCCGTGCCCACCAGCCGAGCCCGTCGTGCCCGGGTTCCAGGATACGCGTCATGTCGTCGTTCAGCACCGCGTTGTGGGGCGACAAGGCGAAGGTGCCGGTGGTGGCCCCGACCTTCGCGTTGCTGGTGTGGGAGGCCTGGCCGCCGGTCTCCGAGGAACCGGCGGTGTCGATTATGTTGATGTGGGGCAGGATGTCGATCAGTTCCGATTTGAGCTTCGCGGTCATGATCGCCCCGCCGGTGATGACGTTGCGCAATGTCGGACACGTCGCACCCGATTCGCGAAGCGCCTCCACTAGGGGACGACCGAAGGCATCGCCGACCAGCATCAGGATGTTGACACCCTCGCGTTCGATGGACTCGACGACGCCGGCGGCGTCGAAGCGCCTGACCTCGTTCTGGATCACGACGGTGCCGCCGGTGTGGAACGCCTGGAACGAACTCCAGTGGCCGGCCCCGTGCATGAACGGCGGCGCGGGCAATGTCTTGCGGTGGCTGGCCTGCGCCCGGGCCACGAAGCCATCGAGATGGTCGATCACCTCGCCGTTGGTGCGGCGTGCCCCCAGGCTCGCCACCAGGATGTCGCGCTGGGTCCACAGCACGCCCTTGGGCATTCCGGTGGTGCCGCCGGTGTATAGGATGTAGAGATCCTCGGGATTCCAGTCGAGGTCGGGCTTGTCGGGACTCGAACCCGCCAAGGCCGCTTCGAACTCGACCGCGCCGTCCAGTAGCGGCCGGGGCTCGTCGTTGACCTGTATCAACACCTCGAGCGTCGGAACCTGGTCGCGTATGGCCGCGACGTGACTGGCGAGCGAACTGTGGTAGACCAGCGCTTTGGTATGCGCGTCGTTCAGCAGGTAGACGAGTTCTTCGTCGACGTAGCGGTAGTTGACGTTGAACGGCGCGACCCGGGCCTTGAACGCGCCGACCATGGCTTCGAGGTACTCGTTGCCGTTGTAGAGGTAGATGCCGAGGTGGTCCTGGCCCGACTCCCAGTCCGCCAGTGCTTCGCGCTCGGCTTGCGTCCCGAGTCCGCGACCGATGAGGAAGTTGGCGAAACGTCGCGTGCGCTCGGTTAGTTGCCGGTAGGTGATGCGCCGGTCGCGAAAGACGATGGCTTCGCGATCCGCCACCGCTTCCGCGACGGCTTCGTTGACGGTGGCGAGATTGAAGGTCAAGGGGTTACTCGTCGCGTTGTCCGGCGTCAAGTTTACGAAACTGGACGCGCATTGGCTGACTGGCCCACCTACTAGGTGAGGTCCTGGCCGAAGACCAGCACGTGGCCGTCGGGGTCGACGAGTTCGAACTCCTTGATGTCGTAGAACCGGTCCACGCACTCCGTCGCCTCCCAGCCCGCCTCGACGATGGACTGGCGGAGCCCCTCGGCGTCGGCCACGTAGAAGTAGTAGTTCGATTGGGGAAAGCACCCGTCGACCTTCGTGCCTTTCGGGATGTACGAGGGACTCGCCAGCATGACGGCCGTCCTGCCGTTCCGAAGCGACGCGAAACCCGTGGCACCGACATCGTCCATGCGACCGGTGACCTCGAAACCGAGTATTTCCGTGTAGAAGC
>JAPPKV010000374.1 GCA_028819775.1 Gammaproteobacteria bacterium
CGGGGGAGAGGCCCTGGCAGTCGAGGTGGTGGGCTTCGAGGATGCGTCGGCAGCGCCTGGGGGAGGGTGGGTTGGGGATGGTGGGCATGGCTAGGTCTCCTCAGGTCGATATGTACGTATGTTCTGATTGTGCCGGGATGGGTGGGCGAGGTCAAGAGGCGGGTGACACAGTTGGGCTGCGCGGGCGGATCGAGGTCTGGGCCCCGTGTCAAGCACGGGGCATCGGAGGAGGTTGGGGGGCATCGGAGGAGGTTGGGGGGCGTCGGAGGGGCAGGTTGCGGGGCGTCGGAGGAGGGAGAGTACAGGCTATCGGAGTCATAAGGTGCGGGGCCCTCACGCCCCGCCTCCGCATCACGTGCGGGGTAGGCTTCCGCCTCGGGAGGGGAGACCGGAGGGCAAGGGTAAGATGACGCGATGTCAGACAACGAGTACATCGCCTTTGTTGACGAGAGTGGCGATGCAGTGCTCGACCCGATTGACCCTCAATTCCCGGTACTTGTCCTCGCAATCTGCCTGTTTCATCGCCCTGCGTACGAGGAGTTGGTCGTCCCGCGCATGAGAGACTTGAAGCTCGACTATTTCGGCCACAGCAGCGTCGTCTTTCACGAGCGAGAGATCCGCCAGCGGCGTGGAGTGTTCACGTCACTGGGCAGCGAAGCCAGACGAACAGACTTCTTGAAAGACCTGACACGGGCATTGGCAAATCTGCCGTTCACTGTGATTGCCGCAGCAGCGGACAAGAGATTGCTGACCACGTCGCCCGAACCAAGCATTGACCTATACCAACAGTGTTTGCGTGCCGGGCTCTCGAACGTCCATCAATGTCTGGATGAGCTAGGAGAACATCCGCTGCCGATCGACGTGATCGTCGAGAGTCGAGGGCGGAGGGAGGACAAGCATTTGAAAGAGCTATTCGACGCATTCCAGCGGCCAGCGAATGCGACTCTTGAGTCAGTACCGGGTTTCGAGCTCTCGTTCGCCAACAAAGCAGCGGGTCTCATTGGTCTCGAGGTGGCAGACCTGATTGCCTACCCAATCGCTAGGCACATCCTGGGACGCCCGCAAGCACGTGATCCTTTTGGTTTGATTAGGCACAAGATGTATCGCGGGCCGGATGGACGTATTGAAGATTACGGTCTGACTATCATCGGCAGATAAACGAAGGGCTCGGCCGTAGCCGAGTCCCTCGCCGACCGGCGACATCCGCCAGCCCTCTTCATCATAACGACTTCCGGGCGACGCAGGGCTGCCGAGGTATGCCAAAGCACGAACCCTGGACCGCAATGACTCTATCCGTCGACGATGGCTTCGGCGAGGGGTTCGGGGGCGTCGGATTCCAGGTTGTGGCCTCCGGGGATTTCGATGCGGGTGGCATTGCCGAGGAGGGTGGCGTACTGGTCGGCGACGGCGGGTGGGACGACGGTGTCGTCGGCGCCTCGGATGACCTTGGTCGGCGTGTTGACGTTGGGCAGGAGGTGGGGGAGGGTCTGGCTGTAGAGGAATGGCTTCCAGGCGGTTCGGGCGGTCATCTCGCGGTTGGCATCCCAAGCGACGAGTTGCTCGGTGGAGACTTCCTCGCCGTAGAGGGCGGTGAAGTTGGCTGGGTCGGCGAAGCAGGACTTGACGTAGTCGGCGTGGGCCTCGAGGAACTGGTCGCGGATCTCGCCCTCGTCGGGCTGCAGGCCGACGGCGTTGACGAGGACGAGGCCGGCGAGGCGGGACTGGTTGGCGGTGGCCATCTCGGCGGCGATGTAGCCGCCGAAGCCGAGGCCGACCAGGGTGACGTCGCCGACGCCGAGCTCATCGAGCAGCAGGGAGCAAACAGCGGCGATGTCGCGGACGCTGCGCATCCAGTCGCCGCGCTCGGTGCCGTCCCAGCCGGGCAGGGTGGGCAGGATGACGTCGCGCTGGGCGGAGAGGGCGTTGTGGAACTCGAGCCAGCCAGGGTTGCCGGTCTCGTGGTGGATGACGAGGACTGCTGGGCCGTCGCCGCCGCGGAGGACCTGGATGGGGAGGCCGGCGACCTCGATGGTGGACTCGGTGTAGCCGTCGGTCATGGTCTGGGCCTCTCTTCGTCGGATCTGCGGTTCCAGCGGCATGGTACGGCAGGGTCGCTGGTAGTCTCGCTGCAATAGAGGTGCGGCTATGCCCCCCTCTGTCACTCCGTGACATCTCCCCCCGCTGCGCGGGGGGAGAGCGGAAATGGGGAGAGCGATGGCGAATGGATCGACTGACACGCTGAATGTGTTGAGCGAGGTGGAGGCTCAGGAGCGGGCGGGGCGGGTTGCGGATGTTGGGTATGTGCTTTCGCTGAGTCTGAGCAAAGGGTCTCCGACGTATGGGGGTTCGGTGCGGGTTCGGTTCTCGCTTGACGACCCGTCGGCGGGGACGTTTCTTGATTGCACTTCGAAGTCGATCGATTCGGTGACGGTCAATGGGTCGGATGTTGAGGTCAAGCACGAGCGGAATCGGTTGTACCTGGACGGGGCCGACCTGTCGGGCGAGAACGTGGTGGAGATTTCGTACACGAACGAGTACGACCACATTGGGGCGGGTCTGCACCAGTTCGTCGATCCGGAGGACGGCGAAGAGTACCTGTACACGCATTTCGAGCCCTATGACGCTCACCGGCTGCTGCCGTGCTTCGACCAGCCGGACATCAAGGCGTCGCTTGATTTGACCGTGACGGCGCCGTCGGAGTGGGAAGTTGCGGCGAACTATCCGATGGTGTCGTCGTCGGACGCCGGCGACGGTCGGACGACTCACGTGTTCACGGAGACGCCGCGGATTTCGACGTATCTGTTCGCGTTCATCGCGGGTCCGTACAAGCGTTATGAGGACACGTGGTCGGACGCGGCCGGGGAGACGTCACTGGGGGTGTTGTGCCGGGAGTCGATTGCTCCCTACTTCGACCCGGATGAGTTCTTCCAGGTGACGCGGGACGGGTTGACGTTTTTCTCGGAGTTCTTTGACTTCCGCTACCCGTTCGACAAGTACGACCAGGTGTTTGTGCCCGAGTTCAACATGGGCGCGATGGAGAACGTGGGCTGTATCACGTTCTCGGAGCGGATGATTTTCCGCGACCCGCCGACGGAGATCCAGCGGCTGAACCGGGCCGAGGTGGTGCTGCACGAGATGGCGCACATGTGGTTCGGCGACCTGGTGACGATGCGCTGGTGGAACGACCTGTGGCTGAACGAGTCGTTTGCGACGTACATGGCCTACCTGGCGATGGAGCACGCGACGCGCTGGTCGGAGAGCGCATGGTCGGCGTTCCATGCTCGGATGAAGGCGTGGGCGTACGAGCAGGACCAGTTGCCGACGACTCACCCGATCGCAGGGGACGTGCCGGACACGGACGCGACGTTCCTCAACTTCGACGGGATCACCTACGGCAAGGGCGCTGCGGTGCTGAAGCAGCTCGTGGCGTTCATCGGGGCGGACGGCTTCCGCGACGGGATGCGGGACTACTTCCAGACGCATGCCTGGGGCAACACGACGTTGTCCGAGTTCCTGGCGGCGCTGGAGCGCGGATCGGGGCGGGAACTGGGACGCTGGTCGGAGTTGTGGCTGGAGTCGGCGGGGGTGAACACGATCGCGCCTCAGTGGGACGTGGCCGAAGGGGCGGTCAACTCGTTCACTATTCAGCAGACAGCGCCGTCGGAGCATCCGACGCTGCGCCCGCACCGGACAGAGATTGCGGTCTACGACCGCTCGGACGCGGGTCCGCAGCTTCGGGACGCGCAGCCAGTCGACATCGACGGGGCGTCGACGGTGATCGAGGAGTTGTCGGGAATGTCGGCGCCAGCGGCGGTGTTCCCAAATCACGATGATCACGCGTTCGCCAAAATTGCGCTGGACGAACGGACATTGGCGTTCGTGCAGGACGAGCTGGATCGGTTCCCGGACGGCTTCCAGCGGCTGCTGCT
>JAPPKV010000250.1 GCA_028819775.1 Gammaproteobacteria bacterium
TTGGATTGGATGGGTGCCCGATGACCGAAACGCCGGCGCGTCACTTACCCAACGCGCTGACGCTCGCGCGTGTCGTGCTCGTGGTCCCCGCTGGCTGGCTGCTTTGGATCGAGGCCATTCCCGAAGCGCTCATCATCTTCGCGATCGCAGGTGTTTCGGACTTCGTCGACGGCGAATTGGCCAGGCGCTTCAACTGGCGGACCACGTTCGGAGCGATTGCCGATCCCGCCGCCGACAAGCTCCTCGTACTGGTCGTGATCGTGGTGCTCGCCCTCCAAGGCCACGTCCCGGCGTGGCTACCAGCGCTCGTCGTGGGGCGCGACTTGGTGATCGTCTGCGGCGCACTCGTCTATCGGCTGTGGATCGGCAAATACGAGATGGAGCCGACGCCGCTCAGCAAGGCGAACACCGCGCTTTTGATTTTCGTGCTGTTGGTCGTGATCATTGGCTTGATGGGCGAGGACTATCCCGTGGCGGCAATGGTGGCCGGCCCCATCGACCCGCTGGGATTCGTGCTGGTGGGGGTTTCGAGCGTGGTGTCGGGAGGCCAGTACGTGCTGCTCTGGAGCCGTCGGGCGGCGGCCGAGTTGCGCGCGAGGAAGACGTCTTGACGGAACAACAGACGCTACCGTTTGCCCTCGGCGAACGCGCGACGTTTCGGCATTTCGTCGCCGGCCGAAACGGCGAGCTCGTGGAACGCCTGCGGAGATTGGGGAGAGGTTCGGGCAACGCCTTCGACTGCGTGTGGCTGTTCGGGGATCCCGGCACCGGCAAGACCCACCTGTTGCAGGCAGTCTGCAACGATCAGGCGAACGCGGCCTATATTCCAGCGCGGGAAATCACCACGGAGGGCGATTCCATCGAGGCCTACGGCAAGTTCGACACGGTTGCCGTCGACGATGTGCCGGAGTGGCTCGGCACGGTGGCATCGGAGCGGTCGCTGATGAGCTTGTACAGCGCCCTGCGTGGACGCCAAGCACGCCTGGTGCTGACCGCGCACCGTTCGCCCCGGGATATCCCCTTCACCTTGCCCGACCTGGGTTCGCGGCTGCGAGCCGCCGCGTGCTATCGCCTCGCCCCCCTTGACGACCGGGACAAGCTGCGGCTGCTCGCCGGCGTCGCCCGGGAGCGTGGCTTCAACCTGCCTGACGAGGTCGCCCGGTTTCTCCTGGCACGGACCAGTCGGGACCAACGCGAGTTGCTTGGCGTGCTCGACCGGCTCGACCAGGCATCGCTCGCCCAGGGAAGGCGCCTCACCATCCCATTCGTCAAACAGACGCTCAGCCTGTGACGTACCGGTGACGACGGGACACCCCGGCGTTCCGCGCTGCGTCGTGATTACCGGCGGCGGCACCGCAGGACATGTCGTGCCGACATTGCCCGTCGTCGAAGCCCTCTTGGAAGCGGGTTCGTCGGTACACTTCGTGGGCAGCACGAACGGGCCCGAAGAACGTCTGGTCGCCCCCCTCGGCATCCCCTACCACGGCGTCCAGACCGGCAAGCTTCGGCGCTACTTCTCGTTCGAGAACTTCGTCGATGCACTGCGCATTCCCATCGGCATCCTGCAGGCGTGGCGGCTCCTGGCACGCATCCGACCCGCCGTGGTGTTCTCCAAGGGTGGCTTCGTGTCGTTTCCCGTCGTCGTCGGAGCCTGGTTGAACCAAATCCCCGTGGTGGCCCACGAATCCGATCTCACCCCGGGACTCGCCAACCGACTGGCCCAGAGGTTCACGACGACGTTGTGCGTCAACTTCGAAGGTACCCGCGCGGAGCATGCCCGGGTGGTCGTCACCGGGACGCCGTTGCGTCGGGAACTGCTGCTCGGCAACGCAGCGCGCGGGCGGCAACGGCTCGGGATCGACGCCGAGCGCCCCGTTCTACTCGTCGTTGGGGGAAGCCTTGGCGCTGCGAGGCTGAACGAAGCGCTCCGGGCTGCCTTGGGCGAACTGTTGGCCGAATACGACGTGGTTCACGTCTGCGGTGCGGGCAAGACCGATGCGTCCCTCGGAACCCTGCGGGGCTATACGCAGCGCGAGTACGTTTCGGATGAGTGGGGAGACATCATAGCGGCCGCCGATGTCGTGCTCTCCCGAGCCGGGGCCAACGCCCTCTACGAGTGGCTGGTACTCGGCAAGCCGCACATTCTCGTGCCGCTGCCGCGGACGGCCAGTCGCGGCGATCAGATCGAGAACGCCGCCTACGCCGAATCGCGGGGCTGGAGCATGGTCCTGTCCGAAGACGCACTGAATTCCGAGACATTGGTCGCTGGTGTCGCTAAACTCGCCGCCCTTTCGGGCGAGTTCCGCCGGCGGATGCAGACATTCCGCAGGCACGACAGCGCTTCGCTGATCATCGAGGAGTTGGCCAAGGCCACGCTCGCCGGGTAGCTGCATTGGCAAGACGGTGTACCGCGTCAGAACGTTCAACAAGATCGCGCCCCGGGGGCTCGAACGATTTCCGGATCACGGCTTCGAGGTGGGATCCTTTGTGGCGGATCCCCATGCGATCCTGCTGCGCAGCCACAAACTTACCGACGATGAACTGTCCCGGAGTCTCGCGGCGGTGGCCCGGGCGGGGATTGGCGTGGACAACGTGCCCGTGGATCTGTGTTCCGAACGCGGCATCGTGGTTTTCAACACGCCGGGGGCCAATGCCAACTCGGTCAAGGAACTCGTGCTCGCGGCTTTGCTCCTGACATCCCGGGACGTGCTTGGCGGATTCAACTACGTGCGATCCCTCGAGTCGGTCACCGATGACGCCCATCTGCACCGCTTGGTGGAGGCCGAGAAATCCCGGTTCAAGGGTCACGAGGTCGCGGGGCGGACCCTGGGAATCGTCGGGCTTGGCGCGATCGGCTCGCGTGTGGCCCGAGCCGCACTCAATCTCGGCATGGACGTTCTGGGCTACGACCCCGCACTGTCCGTCGACGCGGCCTGGCGGCTGCCGAGCGAGGTGAAGCGGATGGAGAATCTGCCGACGCTGTTCGCCCGCTCCGACTACGTGTCCCTGCACATACCGGCGTTGGCCGAGAACCTCGGCCTCGTGGATGCCGATCTGCTCGGCAACATGCGGCCGAACTCCGTGCTGTTGAACTTCGCGCGCCAAGAGGTCGTCGACGAAACAGCCATCAAGGCCGCACTCGGCGATGGCACCCTGGCGGCCTACCTGGCCGATTTTCCGAGTACGGTCCTGGCCGGGGAACCCAAGGCGCATACCACGCCGCACTTGGGGGCGAGCACGGCCGAAGCCGAGGAGAACTGCGCGGTGATGGCGGCGGATCAGCTTCGGCAGTTCCTGCTCTACGGAAACATCGACAACTCGGTCAACTTCCCGTCGGTGGCTCTTGATCCAGCCGGCGGCTACCGTGTGGGCGTCACCAACGCCAACGTGGCCGGCATGCTGGGCCAGATCATGTCGGCACTGGCCGACGCCCGGATCAATGTCATCGACATGATCAACAAGAGCCGCGAACACGTCGCCTACAACCTGATCGACCTCGACACGAAGCCGAGCGAGGCGCTGCTCGGCCGCGTCGCTGGCATCGACGAGGTGATGAGCGTGCGGCTGTTCGATCCGCTGGACGGTTCGTAGGGAAACCTTAACGCGCTCGTCAGGATGTGCGGTCGCCCGCGCGGAGGGGCGCAAGGCGTCAATTGACTGCCCCGACAATGCGCGAGCATTCTCGAAACGCGCCCGGAGGGCGCGCCGGGACGGGACAACGCCGCCAAACGGCTCGCACGCGCCCGCAAGGGCGCGCACTCGCCGTCTGGCCCCAGCCCCACCGCCCGAGGACTCTGCGCCTTGATGCGCCACTCCGTGCCGCTTCTGCGGCGCAGACTCCTCGGCCCGTCCCCTTCCATTGAACAAACGCCAAAGGGAGCGCCCGCTCTGACGAGCGGGAACGACCGTGGCGTTT
>JAPPKV010000156.1 GCA_028819775.1 Gammaproteobacteria bacterium
AATTTATCCGGGGCGGCCTAGGTCGCCCCGGATTTCGTTGTGATTCACCAAAAAATCGGAACGAAATCAATAGGCTAAACGGCTCTTGGAGGCTGTTTTTCTGCCGGCCTTCTTGTTCGACCGGTGTTCCTGCTGGCGCCCGCCATCGGCTTATCGGCCTCTGAACTGCACATCCGCCTCGCTCTGGGCATCCGCCGCGAATGGCTCGACCGCAGTACCGCGACGACCAGCTCGGGATCGGACAGCGAGTGGATCGCATACTACGGCACCGTCCTCGAGATCGAGGGCGAACTGTGGATGTGGTACCTGGGGCAGAGGCCGGACGAGCATTGGCACCAGCGCGTGTGCCTGGCCAAGAGCCAGGATGGACGTAGCTGGGAGAAACCCGACCTCGGGCTGGTCGAGTATCACGGTAGCAAGCACAACAACTTGGTCGACATGGGAGAGGACGTGCACGTTCAGGCGTGCGTGGTATTTCACGAAACCGAGGAACCAGACCCCAACAAGCGCTTCAAGAGGCCTTCCAGCCGCGCAAGCACTCGGGTCGTGTGTGTGCCGCCTACAGCGCCGACGGACTGACGTGGCGGGAGTCGCCCAACAATCCGGTGGGAGGCCGGCTGGAGATGGCGGGCGGTACCAAGGTGGATGGTTGCTACTACTTGGCCGGCCAGGGTGGGAGACACGCCGTGGGAGCGCGCCAACTGGTCACCTGCGCCTCCTACGACTTCGAGCACTGGGCCGATGCGACCTGCTTCGGCCTGCGACGTAGCAACGTCTCTCCCCAACCATCGGTTGCGGGCAAGAACACCGGCGAGCAGGTGCACTTGGGCGCAGCGCTGTGGAACCGCGGCAACGTGATCATTGGCTTCTTCGGGAAGTGGAATGGTCACCCGTCCAACGACCGGCGCATGGTGAACATGGATCTGGGCTTCGCGGTCGGCAACGACGCCCTCCACTACCGCGAGCCGATACCGGACTTTCCCATCGTATCAGCCGCCGAAGACAGCTGGGGGCTGAAGCGCCGGGAGTCTCTCGCGCTCAACTTTCCCGCGCTAATCCAGGGCCAGGGCTTCGAGAACCTTGGCGACGAGACCTTGTTCTGGTACGCGCCGTGGCCGGAGGAGGTGAGCGATGGCGTGCGCGTTGCCAGTTGGCCGCGGGATCGGCTGGGCTACTTCTCACCCTATGAAAGCGGCATCTGGGCGTTTGGAGGCGGATCGGACCCGCATTTCGTCTCCGCGCCCATCGACCTGGAGGGTAGTGCCGCACGACTTGCGGTGAACGTGGAAGGCATCAACGAGCACAGCTCGTTAACGGTCGAGATTCAGGACCATGCTTTTCGGCCGGTCCCGGGCTACGACCGCGGAGCCTGCCAAGGCCCCGTTGGACCGGGCCTGGCTCAGCCGATTACTTGGCAGGGCCATGACGTCATCGACGGCGTGACCGGCCCGATCCGGGTGCGGGTGGATTTCGGTGGCGTGCGCCCGGAGGACGTTCGGCTATACGCCGTGTATCTCGACCCGGCGTGACCGTGCGTCAAGTCATTTGCCTCCAACCGATAAAGAGCAACACGACCGCAAGCACCGCGAAGGCCACTCGAAAGAACGAACACCAGCCCGCGAAATGATCTTCCAGCAACCTGGCGCCCCATTCCCAGTGAATCCACCTCAAGAACCGAATCCTGAGACGCACTAGCTGCGGGACCCACGGAATGGCGAGCAAGCAAAGAACCGCGATCGGGAAAAGCAGCCAGTAAGCCATGGAAGCCGTGAGCCAAGCCAGCATGAAGCGATGGACCTAGCGTACCCCCGCAGGCCACCGGTTGGCGACTGCGATAGCGGTTGGACACGTTAGAGATTCCGATCTCAAGCGCGGAGTACTTTGCCGAACGATCAACCAATGTCGAGGATCGCTCGCGCCACTCTACCAAGGCGCCCGAACACCTGTTTGTCGATTGCTGCGGGCACATCAGTCGATGATGGTCGGGTTGATCGACCAAAGAATGCGTGTTGTGCACGTCTTAGCTTGTTCGTGCAGTTCTGTGTGCCGCTATGCCATAGGTGCGCGTTGTAGACGAAGCAGGAACCGGCGCTACCCGTCACCTTGACCTCACCCTCAACGGGTGCGTTGAGGTCGCGGGTCCCACCGTTCACGAGGTCACCGCTTGGGTGAATGCCCGAACGATGCGTGCCTGGCACGATACGCGTGGCGCCATTTTCCTCCGTAAACTCATCGATCAGCCAAACGGCATTGACGGCCTGAGGTTCTCCCTTCACACCCCATGAAAAATCCGCGTGGATGCCCTGGTGGCCGTAACCCGGCATTGCACAGTGGTAGTTGGAGCCGATGTACTTGAGGTGTACGCCAAGCACATGTCGCACGGCAGCAAGCAACCTCGGGTGCATGAAGATGGGGTCTAGGAGTCCATCGCGATTCATGGGTTTGACCACGGTATCTATGACCCGACCAATCCCTTTTTTGTCGGCTGCGCCGGCACCTTCTTCCACTATGGCCGCATCGTAGCGGTCACGCATTTTTTGCAGCTGATCTTCATGGAGGAGCGGACCAAGGTTCACGTAGCCATCGCCGTCGAGCGACTCCCGCTCTGCACAAGAAAGAACGTCATTGGTCTCATCGGCGAGGCCAAGCTGATCCATCGCGTATTCTATTTCGGTGAGCGGTAGGCGATTGAGCGGCTTTCCCAAGAACATCTCCAAAAGCCCTATGGCACGCTGGTCGGCGTCGGCGCGTTTTTTGTACCCATCAAGCACCGCCCGGCGCCCAGCGTCTGAATTCGCGGAATTCCAAATCTCCGTCATGGTGGCGCAATGCTCTTGTCGCGCTTGCCTCTGTTCCGGGGTCGTCACTGCAAGAATGTGGCGCGGTTTCGAGAGATCGTCAGGTATTTTGTTTATCTGGGCCGCCGGAAAATACCGGGCGACCTCTCCGTCAACGTGCTCGCTAGCCACCTGTCGAGCACCGGTCCTTAGGGTTGTGGATTGGAGAACGGAGGGCGTTCGGTCCACTCGAGTTCTTTGTGGTTGGGCTGGTTGAATCTCGACTTGTAGGGATAGTCATCGCCCACGACCTGACTCGGGCAATCGCCGGCTGGCGGAATGATCCAGTCGCACCCCGGTGTGTTCTCAGGCCCGTTCTTCCAGCATGCCAGCAATTCCTCGAAATGTTCGGTCAGGCTGCCCGGGTCGCGCGGCGGCATGTGATGGGCCGGATGCCAATGATCGCCCATGAATTCCTCGACCGTCTTCATGCCGATGCGGTGGCAACCCAGGCACTCGTTGCCTTCGATGTGGATTGTGCGCATGTCCCAATCGGCACCGCCGATCACGTAGTAGGGCGTGTTGCTCTTGCTCTTTCGACCGCCGATTCGAGGAACGACCGGCTGATTCGGCGCGTGGGGTTGCTTCGCGCCATCGATGAACGGGTTGTGGACGAAGGGGTCGGCCTGATGGCACGCCACGCACTGGGTTTCCGCTCTCACGTAGGCCCTGTCGAAGGCTTCGGGGTCGTCGATTCCGGGGAGCTTTCCCATCAGGCGGTTGGTTTCGGGGTCGACATAGGTCCACTCCCGATTGTCCCCGCTCTCGAAGAACGCCGTCGCCCCGGTCACCTTGTTGTAGCCGATCATCTGGACGGAGTCGCCGATGTCGAATCCGAACACGTCGTCGCGACCATCGTGGCGGCAGAAACTCGCCCACACGACGTCGTGACGGGTCGAACCATCGGCATTCGTTCCGACATAGCGCTGAACGCTCGATCCCGACATGCAATCGCCGATCTGCAGACTGGGGTTGTCGCACTGGTGGAGGCCGGGGTCGCCAATGGACCTCTCGCCGTTGACGTAGATGGGTTGCTCCACGCCCGCGCCGCAGTCGACCACCGGGGGCA
>JAPPKV010000153.1 GCA_028819775.1 Gammaproteobacteria bacterium
CCTGGAACCGTTCCTCCAAGGTGGGCTACCGGGTCAGCGTGGTGCAGTTCGTGGACGACAAACCCGTTTATTCTCCCTTCGTCGACGTCTGGCTCGAGGGGCAAAGGGCATCCGGGCGCCCCGCCGACGTCCTGGCGGCACGCGACGGCAGTCTGCTCGTCTCCGACGATCAGGGCGGCCGAATCTACCGCGTTACACGCAATGCGGAGTAGACGAGGCCCCTAACCGAACCACCAACGGCGGCGATCCAGACCGCGGCAACTCGCGAGTTGACGCTCGTAGCGGCTGCTGCGCTTGTCGACCCGCGCAGCGGCACCCTTCAGCCAGTCGTTGTTCCTCCACGTACCCCGCTGGTAGCCGCCCATGCCCGCGTAGTAGGTCAGATAAAGGGTACGGGCATCGTCCGCAGCGATGTGCAGATGACGGTGGGAACGGTTCAGGTACCAACCCACGAAATCGATGGCATCCGCGAAGTCGTCCCGGTCTGCGGACCGAATGCCGGTGTCCCGCAGGTAGTCAGACCACGCCGCGTCGGTGGCTTGCGCGAACCCGTACGCCGACGACGTCCGTTTCCAGGGAATGACCCAGAGTAGACGACTCCGCGGCGGTCGGGCGTTGGCGACATAGCTCGACTCCTTGTACATCACCGCCATCATCACGGAAGTGGGAATCTTCCAGCGCTTCTCAGCGGTATTCGCCGACCGATACCACCGGGACCGCTCCTTGAAGATCTCGCACAGATTCTCGGCGTTGGACGGCGGCCGGGAGGCGCAACCGGCGAGCATGACCGCCGCCAATGCGGCAAAGAAGGTCCAACGGACGCTGTCACGGCACATCGGCGTTTTCCGTGCCCTTTCCCAAGCTCTCCAGTCGTTCCAGGAAACCTGTCTCGTCCATGATCTCGATGCCGAGCTCCTCCGCCCGCGTTCGCTTGCTGCCAGCACCGGGTCCGGCGACCACCACCGTGGTGTTCTTCGAAACCGATGACGCGACCTTGGCGCCCAAATCGACCAGCGCCGCTTTTGCGTCGTTGCGCGTCATCGCCTCGAGGGATCCCGTCAGTACCCAGGTCTGCCCGTCCAACGGTGCCGTCTGCGGCTCCTCGTCCACGATTTCCCAGGCGATTCCGATCTCGTCGTGCAGTTCCAGCGCGAGTGTCCGGTTGGTTTCGTCCGCAAAGAAAGAGGCGATGCGGGACGCGACGATGGGGCCGACATCCTCGACTTCCTGCAGTGTCTCCTCGTTGGCGGCGATGAGTGCCGCCAAGGTCTTGTATTCCCTCGCCAGCATCGCTGCGGTGGTTTCGCCCACCTCGCGTATGCCCAGCGCGTGGATGAAGCGAGCGAACGTAGTGCGCTTGCTCGCTTCCAGGGCGGCGAGCAGATTTTGTGCTGACTTCATGCCCATTCGATCGAGGCCTGCGACCTGATCGACGGTCAGTCGATAGAGGTCCGCCGGACCACTGACCAGGTTCTGCGCGAGAAGCTGTTCGACGAGTTTGTCGCCCAACCCCTCGATATCCAAGGCATGCCGGGAGGCGAAGTGCCGCAACCGCTCCTTGCGTTGCGCCCGGCACCGAAGGCCGCCGCTGCACCGGGCGACGACTTCGCCTTCGTCTTTCCGAATGGCCGAGGAGCACACCGGGCATTCGCTCGGCATCACGACCGCCCGCGCGCCGTTCGGCCGTTTCGACTCGATCACCTTCATCACCTGCGGAATGACGTCGCCGGCACGGTGGATCAGGACGGTGTCGCCGATGCGAAGGTCGAGCCTCGACACCTCGTCCATGTTGTGCAGCGTCGCGTTGGACACGGTGACGCCGCCGACGAACACGGGCTCGAGCTTGGCGACCGGCGTGATCGCGCCTGTGCGGCCGACCTGGAAGTCGACGTCCACGAGCACGGTACTCGCTTCCTCCGAGGGATACTTGTAGGCGATAGCCCAACGCGGCTTGCGGGTCACCTGGCCCAGCCTTGGGCGCAGCCCGAGATCGTCCACCTTGATGACCGCGCCGTCGATGGCGTAGTTCAGACTGTCGCGTTCGGCAAGCAGCGCCTCGACATACTTGCCGCAGCCCTTGAGGTCCTCCTGCCGGCTGCCCCGGCGGTTGACGGGCAGACCCCAATTCCCGAGCGCGGCCATCACGTCGGAGTGCCTGCGCGGCTGCCAGCCCCCCCCAGTATCGCCGACGCTGTAGCAGAACATGGCCAAGGGCCGCTTCGCCGTCACTGCGGGATCGAGTTGCCGAAGGCTGCCCGCTGCGCCGTTGCGCGGGTTGACGATGGTTCTTTCCCCGGACTCCAGCGCCCGCCGGTTGAACGCGAGAAAGCCCGTGATGGGCATGTATACCTCGCCGCGGACTTCCAGGGGAGACGGCGCATCGGCAGGCAACCGAATGGGGATCTCCGAGATGGTCCGCACGTTGGCGGTGATGTCCTCGCCGGTCTCGCCGTCGCCCCGGGTGGCCGCCCGGACCAGAACGCGCTCGGTGTAGAGCAAGCTGACGGCTACGCCGTCGATCTTCGGCTCGCAGAAGTAGCTCAGTTCATCGTCCGGGTCGAGGAGTCGCCGGCAGCGCTCCTCCCAGGCGGCGAGTTCATCCGCGCTGGTACATTTGTCCAGGGACAGCATCGGCGTGTCGTGGCGCACTTCGTCGAACTGGCTCGACGGTGCCGCGCCGACACGTTGGGTGGGCGAGTCGAGAGCGACGAGCTCGGGATGCGACGTCTCAAGGTCCACGAGCCGATCGAACAACGCGTCGTACTCGGCGTCGGGAATCTCCGGGTCGTCGAGGACGAAATAGCGGTGCCGGTGGTAGTTGAGCTCTTTGCGGAGTGCGGCTACCTCGGTTCGTGGCTCCGACCGGTCCATCGTCCGGCCATCATCCTCCTTCCATGTAACAAATACTCCGTTTTGTTGCCTGGCGGTCAGCGGCGCCTCGCCGCCGGGAGAATTCGCGCAGCGAATTCTCGGGGCGACCGCGAAGCGGTCGCGTCTCGCATGGAACGAACGCCAAAGGGAGCGCCTGCTCTGACGAGCGGGAACGACCGTGGCGTTTGTCCCACGTGAGGTCGGTGTGGCTGGGCCGGAGGCGAACCCGGCACATAGCGGAGCGAAGTGCCGGGCCGGCTTTGGGGCGCTTCCATGGAACAAACGCAAAAGGGAGCGCCCGCTCTAACGAGCGGGAACGACCGTGGCGTTTGGTTCATGGATAGGTCGGTGTGGCTGGGCCGTAGGCGCACCCGGCGCGCCGCAAGCGGCGCGTTGAAGCGCACAGCGTCAGGCGAAGGCGCGTCCTTCGGACCCGGCCGGGCCGGCTATGGCGCGTCACCGCGTCACGCTCTCAAGAGCATTCGCCGGTGGTCGCGTATGCGCTGGCGACAGTGCTCGATCGTCTGCGCGCTCATGTCGCTCATGCCCTCGTCCTTCAGCTCCGCGTCCAGTGCAATCGCGAGATCCTGCGCGACGTCGAGCATGTCCTCGAATGCGGGGCCCGGATCCCGGACCTCGCCGAGATTGAGCAACATCACGACACCCGGAGTCTCTAGGGCTGCCGGTCGGGAAATGTCAAAGGTGCCCGGCTCGACACCGTTCGCCACGGTGTACCAGGGACCGCCGCAGCGCGGGTCCGTCTTCTTGAAGACGCAGTCGGAATCGCACTTCAGCCCGTGGGTGACAAACGTCTTGAGGAGAGCCTCGCCGTCCAGCCGCCGACCCGGTCTCGCGAACACCCAAAGGACGATGACCTCATCGAGCGATTCCGAGACCTTGGATTCAGGCCGGGGCTCTTTGGGCCCTTTCATGGGGGGGGGGGGGGGGGGGGCCGGCCCCGCCGCCCCGGCCGGCGGGGGGGGGGGCGGCGCCCCCCCACCCCCCCCCCCCCCCCCCGGAGAAGACCGACG
>JAPPKV010000140.1 GCA_028819775.1 Gammaproteobacteria bacterium
ACCGATCCCAGTTCGGTCGTCCGCTGGCCGCCAACCAGTTGATCCAGAAAAAGCTTGCCGACATGCAGACCGAGATCGCGCTGGGATTGCAGGGCTGCCTGCGCATGGGACGCCTGATGGACGAGGATCGCTTGCCGGTGGAGAGCATCTCGCTCCTGAAGCGCAACAACTGCGGCAAGGCGCTGGACATCGCCCGGATGGCCCGGGACATGCACGGCGGCAACGGCATCTCGGACGAGTACCATGTCATCCGCCATGTCATGAACCTGGAGACCGTCAACACCTACGAGGGTACCCACGACATCCATGCATTGATCCTGGGAAGAGCCCAGACGGGAATGCAGGCGTTCACGGGCTAGGGACCTGCGGCGCGAAGGCTCGTACAATCGGGTTGAAAACGCGAGGAGGAACGTCGATGGACAGCGATCTCGCCGACTACCGGGTACACGGTCCGACGCCCATCGGCTGGGATCCGGCAACCCTCCCGAACGAAGTGGTTGATGACGAGGGAATCCCCTTGCGGCAGAAGGGCTTCGGTGAACCCGATCCGCGCACGCCAGCCCACCGGGTTCCGGACGATCCAGAGGTCCAAGCGCTGCGTGAGCACCTGCGCGCCAACAACGGCATCCGGGGCCTTGAAGTCTGCACGCCGGACGAAGTCCATCGGGCCGCCCGGATTTACCGGCGGGACGGCTTCGTCGTGGTACGGGACGCGCTCGACGAGGAGCATCTGGCGCTGTTCCGTGAGGGCTGCGCGCGCAGGCTCAAGGAAATACTGTCCTACCGCGGCCGGGACGGTCGCAAATACATGGCCGAGACCGGACGACTGCCCCACCGTTACTGCTACGGCACGACTTCGGGTTCCCGGCAGATGATGCACGACCCGGCCTGGACGTCGATGATCGACCTGCCCACCACGACGCCGATCTTGACGGAGATCTTCGCGACGGACGACTACCTCGTCTGGGGCGGAGGTGGCGATCTCAGCCTGCCGGGTGCCATCGAATACCAGCACCTGCATACCGACGGTGTGGACGCCCAGCCGACCGGTGATGACGCTGAGGCGCGGCTTGCCTTCTTCCGCCGCCAGGGCGGTGACGTCGATCCGGCGAAGTCGTTTGAGGATCTCGACTTTCGCACCCAGCGCCTGGTCATGGATCGGACACCGACCGGCGTGACGATCAACTTCACGATGACGGACCTGACTTGGGAGAACGGCCCGATCCGGGAGATTCCCGGGACGCACACCGCCACCCAACCGCCCCCCGTCCCGGACGAAGAACCGGAGTGGATGCGCCTATCCACGTTGGTGGGAGCGCCCGCCGGTTCGGCCATCTTCCGTGACGTCCGCACTTGGCATGGCGCGACTCCGAATCTCTCGCGGGAGATCCGTGCGCTGCCGAGCATCGAATACTCGGCCGGATGGCGCAGCGGGTCCGGCTCGCAAAAGACCATGCCGTACGAGATTTGGGAGACGCTCTCCCCGCATGCCCAGCGAATCTGCCGGTTCATCCGGCAGGAACCGGGAATCTGGCCCTACGGCGCGGGCGTCATGCATCCCCTGACCGGCGGCCGGCAGGCTGCGTACGAACACGATGCGGGCGACAAGGGCCAAGTCACCAGCGTGAGAACCGATCCGCGTTCCGCGGGAACCGCCATACGATTGTTCAATCGGGACCACGACGGCGGCTATTGAGCGGTCGCCAAGGAAGGCAGCAACTCGGGAACTCGCCGATAGGCGTACACTTGCAACCGCAGTACCGACCTGGAGGCAGTATGGGGGGTCGCGGCGTATTGGCCGCTGCGATGGTTGTCGCGACTGCGACGGCGGCAGCGCAGCCGAGCGTGGTCGTGATCCTCGCGGACGACCTTGGCTACGGGGACATCGGCGCCAACGGCGGCACGACAATCGCCACGCCTCACATAGACGCCTTGGCCGCACGGGGTGTCCGGCTCACCCAGGGCTACGTCTCCCATCCGGTGTGCAGTCCATCGCGGGCCGGACTGATGACCGGGCGGTACCAGCAACGCCACGGCTGGGAGTTCAATCCGTCGGGCCGCGACCGCGTCGCGGGGATGTCCACGGAGGAACAAACCATCGCGGATGTCATGCGGGCGGCTGGCTACCGCACGGGTCTGGTCGGCAAGTGGCACCTCGGTTCCCGACCCGAGCACCATCCGGTCAACCGGGGCTTCGACGAATTCTTCGGCATGGTCGAGGGCGGGTCGATCTACATCGACGGCGATGTCCCCGGCGTCGAGTCTTGGGGCTCTCCGCGTGTCGGCCGTCCGAACAAGATCATCCGCGGGCTCGACCAGGAAGTGGTCGTCGAGGAATACCTCACCGACCGTTTTACGGATGAGGCAGTGGACTTCATCGAACGGCATGCCCGGGTGCCGTTCTTCCTGTTCCTCAGCCACAAGACCCCTCACACGCCGCTGCAGGCCACGGCCAAGTACCTGGACCGGTACCGGCACATCGACGACGACGCGACGCGCATCTACTCAGCCATGGTCGCATCGCTGGACGACAGCGTGGGCGCGGTCGTTGCGGCGTTGGAAGGCGAGGGACTGCGAGACGACACGCTGATCGTTTTCTTGAGCGACAACGGCTGTGCTGGATACGTCGCGAACGCTTGCTCGAACGCGCCGCTCAGGGGTTTCAAGCGCCACTTCCACGAAGGCGGCATCCGCGTGCCGTTCATCTTCAGTTGGCCCGATGGCCTGCCCGAAGGGGGCGTTTTCCGACACCCGGCGGTGAGCCTCGATTTAATGGACACGTTCCTCGCTGCGGCTGGCAAAAGCGAAGTGAGCGAGGACAGCGTCAACCTGATTCCCTACCTCGATGGCACGGACATCGGCGCACCGCACGACCATCTGTATTGGCGGTCGGGACCCAACTGGGCGGTACGGGACCAGCGCTGGAAACTCCTTCGCTACAACCGCACGGATTTGACGAGGCAGGATCTTGACCGTAGCGGCCGGCTCCAACCACCCGAGGGGGGATGGCCCAGCGACTCGCCGCAGGGGCAGATGACGTTGCTCTACGACCTGGCCAACGACCCGGCAGAGACCGTGAACTACGCGGCCAGTCGCCCGGAGGTGGTCGAGCGCCTGACGAGAGCCTGGACCATGTGGGACTCCGGCAACACGGCGGTGCCGGTATTGCCTGCGTTCCGGTCCACGCTGGCGGATTTTCACGGCGAAACCGTTCAGCTTGTATTCTAAGTCCTCCCGGCAGGGGAGCGGTGACCGCCAACAACAAACAGGGAATTGGCTATGAAAGTAAGAGTAGACGGTGCAACACTTCATGTGGAGGTCGACGGCGACGAGAACAAACCGGCGCTCCTGCTGTGGCCGCCCGGCACGTGCACCGTCCGCACCTGGGATTACCTGATTCCTAGATTGGCAGAGCGATTCCGCGTGGTGCGAATCGATATCCGTGGCCTTGGCGAGAGTTCGCCATCAGCGGACCCCGAGACGCAGTACACGTTCGAGCGTTACGCACAGGACGCCTGCGACGTGCTCGACCATCTCGGCATCGACCGCTGCCACGTCTGGTCGCAGTCCTGGGGTACGAGGCCGGCAATGGTCTTTTGCGCGTTCAACCCCCACCGGGTGATCTCCGCGGCCCTCTACGCGGCCAACACGGACCCGGCCGATGTGCCTGCGCAACGAGCCGGGACCAAGCGGGCGGCGGAACTGCGCCGGGAAGCGGGCATCGAGCCGATTCCCATGCCTGCGGGTATCACGGAGCATCGGCATCCGGACGAAGTCGGGCCGGCGATGCGCGCTGCCCAAAAGTTCGATCTGTCGCCGATCGTGGGCAAACTCGCCATGCCCGTGCTCATCGGCACCGGCAGCCACGATCCCAACCTGGTGTCC
>JAPPKV010000341.1 GCA_028819775.1 Gammaproteobacteria bacterium
TGGAACACGAACCCGAACGACTCCCGGCGCAGCGCGGCCAGCTCGTCCGCGCGCAGCCGGCCCACGTTCCGGCCCCCGAACCGGTACGTCCCGGCGGTCGACCGGTCCAGGCAGCCGAGGATGTTCATCAGCGTCGACTTGCCGGACCCGGAGGGACCCATGACGGCGACGAACTCGCCGCGTTCGATGCCGAGCGTCACGTCGGACAGCGCCCGCGTGGCGACGCCCCGCCGCCGTGCGCCCGCGCGGCGGTACACCCGGCCGACGCCGGCGAGTTCGATCAGCGGCGGCACGGTGGAGGCCACCGCTACGCCTGACAAGTACGGGAGGCGTCGAGGAGCGATCCGTTCCGCTGTTCGAAATGCGACCTGCCTGTGGTCATCAGGGCCACCTGGGGAATCTAGTCAGGACAGCACCGTCCGCCACCCCAAACCGTAGGATGGATCGTCGGGATAGGCAAGCCGAGAGGGGAAGCATCGGAAGCATCGTAGGGTTGGGCAGGCCGATCGCGGCAAGATGCTCCTTCCGGCACCGTCCGATTCGGTCAATCTCCCGCTAGCGCGACGCCGGGGTTGGTACCTGCGGCTCGATACGCGGGCAGCAGGGCCGATGCCAATGCCGTCACGACCCCGAGTCCGAGCGCAGTGGGCACATACCAGGCTGCGAAGGCGACCGGCAAGTCGAATACCGCGCCGATCGCCGGGCCGGCCCCGAACGCGATGGGCGTACCCACCGCCGCGCCGGCAATCCCGATCACCGAGGCTTCGACCAGAAACTGCCGGACGATGTCGCGTCGTCGCGCACCGACGACCCTGCGAATCGCGATCTCCCGCCTGCGTTGCACAACGGACATGAACATGGTCGCCAGGATACCTAAGCCGCAGACGGTCAACGCGACCACGCCGACGCCGGTGAACACCGCGTAGTCGAGTCTAACCATGTCCCGATACGCTTCGAGGCGTTGGCGATGCAGATACAGGCTGAATGTCCGACCGTGACGTCGAAAAAGAAGATCGCCGATGTCGCCTGCGGTTTCGTCAGCGCGCTCCGGATCGGCGAGGAAAGCCCTTATCACCAAGTTCGTGTTCGCCGGAAAGACACTCGCCGCAGACTGGTAGGGAATGTAGACGAAGGTCTGCAGGTCGAGAGCACGCTCAGGCGCGTAAATCGGTCCCTCCGCGATGCGGTGCGGCCCAAGTACGCCTTTCACGCTGAACGCGACACCTTCGATCATGATGGTCTCGCCCACCGGATCCGCTGTCGGCGGAAACAGCCGCTTGCGCAGTCCCGCGCCGATCACAGCCACCTGGGCACGGTTGTCGTCGTCGGACTTGGACAGGTAGGTTCCCCGTTCGACCGAGTACGCCTCGAACATGAAGTGCGGCAACGCGTCGGTTCCCTCTGCGTAGACGCCGACGTCTTCTGCCAAGCTCTCGCCGTGCCGCACCGTCGCGTTGTGGTGGCTGGAGGGAGCGGCCTCGCGCACGTTCGGCAGTTCGTCCTCGATGGCGCGGGCGTCGTCGACCGACAAGTCCGACGCCGACGCCGACATCAGCGCGGTCGGATCGGAGACCTGGATACGATCCGACCCCATGCGGCCCATGGCCTGCTCGCTCACCGTGTGCGTACCGTGGACAAGGGCCAGCGCAATCACCGAGGAAGCGATCCCTAGCGTCACTCCCAGCACACCGCAGGCGAAACGGAGCCACGTGCGCAACAGCGACCGAACCGCTGCACCGGTGGATGTGGCGATTGCCCGGAACGCATTGGCCGGTCGGGCCCGGTCAACGCGCGGCAGGGAAGCCATCGACGTTGCCCGATCGCCCGACGGCGCGTCGGACACGACACGACCGTCCCGCAGTTCGACACACCGCGTTGCAAGATTCGCCACGGCTGGATCGTGGGACGCGAGGACCACCGCGTGACCGCGTCCAGCCAGACCGGCAAGCAACGCAATGACCTCGTCTCCCGTTTGGGAGTCCAGCGCACCGGTTGGTTCGTCGGCGAGGATGGTCGTAGCACCGTTCATCAACGCTCGCGCGATGGCCACCCGTTGCTGCTCACCGCCGGAAAGCTCGGCGGGCAGATGCTCGGCACGTTTTCCCACGCCCAGCCTCTCCAGCAGTGCCCGAGCCCGCCGCCGTCTCGACCTGGAGTCGATGGCCCGGTAGATTGCCGGCAGTTCCACGTTCTCGCACGCAGTTGCCGACTCCAGCAGGCTATGGTCCTGAAAGACGAATCCGAATTCGTCGCGACGGACGCTCGCTATGCCGTCGTCGTCGAGAGACGCCACCGCCGAACCCGCGTAGCGATAGACCCCTTCGGTGGGTTCATCAAGGCAGCCGATGATCTGGAGCAAAGTCGACTTGCCGGATCCCGAAGGCCCGGTAATCCAGACGAACTCGCCCGGATCGATCACTAGGGAGATGTCACGCAGCGCGTGAACGCCCTCGCCCTCGTCGGTCTGGAATACCCGGCCCACTCCGTCCAGTTCGATGAGTCTTGGGGCATGCACTAGCTGGCGCAATACGGCGATGACTATGGCGCGATTCGGGAGGTTCTGATGAGAGGAAGGGCCGGGAGAGCCGTCAACCCGTCATGCCTCAGGAACCCAACGGTGGAGGGGGAACTGGATGTGTCTCGACGGCGAAACCCTCGCCGTGCCGTTCGTCCAGCAACACCCGCACGGCTGACGCGGTCCCGTCGATTCGGCTCGTCTCCTCGACGGACACACGCAGGCTGAACGGTCGCACCGCCCCGCCGAAGAGCAGATCGACGCCGATCGGGAACGGCACGTAGACCCGAGTCGACACCGTCTTCGCCAGCTGCCCGGGATCCGGTGTACCGACGTTCTCGAACGGGGGATGTGGGGCGAGTACGCCACTCACGCGGAAGGGCTCGCCGCGTACCAGTATCTCCTCGCCCACGGCCGTGCCAGCCACGCCGAACAAATGGTCCCGAACCGGTCCACCGATGACGGCTACTCGGGCTCCTGCGGCGGCGTCGGCCGAAGTGATGTACTCGCCGCCATCAAGCGGCCAGACGACCTGTCCAGACATTTCCGCCCGCGGCGGCATGCGGTCATCAACGAAAACGACGGCACGGATCTGCTTATCGCCGTAACGGACATCCATAGGCGTCGCGTATGTCATGGACACACGCTTGACGTTCGCAATGCCGTCGGCTATGTCCGACGCGATGCTCTCGTCCAATAGGGCATCCATGCCGAGAACGACGATCTCGCGCTCGGTCGCGGCGGCATCGGTACCACCTGCGGGCTGGCCTCGATCGCCGCAGCCCGAAACGGACAACCCGCCGACCATCGCCAGCATGACCGGAAACCCGGGCATGAGGGCCATCAGACCTGACAGTTCGGATGGTTGCTACGGATAGTAGGGGGGCGGTGTTTGGCACCCTGCCGCAGGCGTGTGCTGCGATGTATAGCCTTGCGCTCCGAAAAGGCCTAAGAGCGCTACCGTCTGCAAACTCATGACGAACGTGACGTGGTTCTTGCAGCAAGGATCTTGAAAGACATCGTAGTGACCCATAGCGCTAACGCTAAGCAACAGAAAAAAGCGAAGTCATCCAAAGTCGGACTCTGCGCATAGGACAATCCCCGTAGTCTCCAAGCCAGCCCTCGAAACCGTCCCACACTCGCCCCATTATGTCAACGGGCCCAGCGCCAGAGCCCGCCAGAGCGCCAGCCCAGCGCCCAAGCGCCCAGCCCTCGGTTTCTCGTCGAGGTTCTGGACGCCGGCAAGTTCGATCAGCGGCGGCCCGGAACCGGCCACGGCCTATTCCGCGTGGCGCCAGCCCCCGCCGAGGGCCGTGTAGAGGTCGACCGCGGCGAGCAGCGTGGCGAGCTTGTTGTCGAGCA
>JAPPKV010000249.1 GCA_028819775.1 Gammaproteobacteria bacterium
GATCTCCTGCCGGGATTCTGGCTTCAGGTGCTCTGTCGGGCTGGCAAGGCGCGATGCCGGGCGAATAGCAGGGCTATTCGTCCAAGGAGCAACGCAGAGCGGAGCTGCGGAAGGACAAAATGTATAGTAAACATGACATCTTGGAAACGGGAGTTTACAGCGGGATCGGGCCGGCTCCGCGGTCCAGCCCGGATGCATCGCCACTCGAATGCCGGGGGGATTTTGTCCACGGGCTGCTTGACAAGAGTCGCCCCCGCCCGGCGAACCGGACGGGGGCGATCCCTGCGGCCTCTCGTCGGGGTTGCGAGAGGATTGGGGTGGATCAGGTGGCGGTCAGCCTGATGTAGGTCGTCCTCGCCACGCCGTCCTCGGACGTGATCCTGACGGTCAGGTTTCTTTCGTGTCCCGCTGTCGCCGGCATGTCTACGTCGAACCGCATGCCGTCACACTCGTCGCCACGCGCTGCCTCCTTCGCGGTCAGATCCGTGCCGGCATCCGTGACCGTGGCGGTCTGGCACCACATCGCGTCGCCCGCACGCGGGTGGCCGACCGGGAAGTCGACCGTCTTGAAGTCGAAGGCGATTTCAACGGTCGCCCCGGCGTCGGCCGAAAGCGTCCAGACCGTAGCAGTCGCCGTGAACCCTACCGTCTCGATGGTAGTGTCGTCCCCATCGGTGGCAGCGAGGCCCTCCGGCAGGTTGTCGCGCGGATTGGCGCGCGACACGGTGAAGGTGTAGTCATGGTCGTTGTAGCCGTTTTCGGCGGTGACCCTGACCGTGATGGCGGTGCTCGCGGGGGTGGCGGTCTCGTCGCCACTACCGTCGTCCGGCGTCCGATTGTAGTCCAGCTCGCACACGCCACCGGCGCAAACCCTACTGCCCTTCATGACGACCATGTCGGCGTCACCGGAGATGTCCGCGTCGATTTCCACCGAAGCCGAGGAGTAGGTGATGGGAGTGGCGATGCCAAGGGTAACCCCTGTCGACGCAGCCGCCGCGTCCTGAGTGACGGTCCCTCCCAGGTCCACGTCAAACCCGCCGATCGCGGTCTGACCCATGACCTCGATTTCGGTCATCCCGTCTTCGGCGGACAGCCGCTCATCGTAGACGACCAGGGTGCCCATGTTCTGGTGGTCGTTCTCGCCGTGGATTTCGGCCGTGAGCTTGGTCGGGAACCGTTCGCGGGCATCACCATTACTATCCGTACCGCAACCACCATCATCAGCCTCGACGTCATCGTCTGGCTCTCCGTCATCACCCATGCAGGGCGACGCGAATCCGGCGTCCTCGATCTCGGCCGTGTAGCCCTTCGCCTCGATCAGGCCGGCAAGCCCGAAGTTGCCGCTGCTGTTGGTCTCGACCTTCGCGTCGTCGTCCAACGGGCTGGGGGTGCTGATGATGACGTCAATGCTCCCGTTGGATCCGCTCAGGTTGTTCACCCGGCCCGAAACCTCGCCGTCGGTGTAGACCAGGGCGAAGTTGTAGAGCGTGCCCGACTCGGCGTCATCGCCCGTGCCGACCGTGTACGTCGTGGTCGGCTGCCCCATGCGGCCACCGACACTGTTTGCACGATCCCAGTAGGGCTTGGGCAAATCGGCCTCGGCCGGGAACTCCGGGTAGTCCTGTGCCCTCGCCGACTTGTACGTCACAAAGCGCCAGGCGCCTGTCCTGGGGTGCCGCGAGATATTGTGGATTGCCACGGCGTTTGGAGCCCTGTCCGCAAGGACCAGGTAGTTGCCCGCCGCCAGGTCGTCGAAGGAGTAGAATCCGCCGGCGTCGGTTTCCGTGGTCGCGAGGCGGGCTGTGCCTGCCGCATTCAAGAGCGTCATCGTGATGCCGGCCATCGATTCGTCGCCCCGCAGCAGGCCGTCCCGGCCCTCGCCGTCCTGGCCGTCGTTGGCGACATAGCCGGCGATGGCCAGACCCAGCCTGCCGGTCTCCCAGATCTTGAGGTACGCATTGACGTAGGTGTACGTCGTATTGCCGTCGGCATCCTTGCCCTCATCCAGCCGCTCGCCCGCGCAGGCGCCGTTGTCCGGGTCGGGGTCGGCCCAGCACGCCTCGTTGTGGAAGAGTACGATTCCCTCGTCTTCGGCAGGCGTGAGGATCTGGTAGTCGGCGTCCCCGGAAATGGCGGTCGCCGTGTACACGCCGTCCTGGAGGTCGCCGATGCCGTATTCGCCGTCGAAGTCGGTCTCGGCTTCGTCGCCGATCGCGCCCTGTCCGGTTTCGGGCTCGACGAAGACCTCGTGGCCCCACTCGTAGCCCACCCTGCCGTGCACCGTGCCGGTGTTCCACTGGTACGCGAAGGTTGCGCACCAGTCGTCGGTCGTGTCGACTGCCGAAGCCGAGCACATCCGCACCTCGGGGCCGGCCCCGCTCCTGGCACCGAAAGCGCCCACGGTCATGCCGAAGTCGAGGTCGTCGCCAAAGGTCTCGATCTCATCGTAGCCGTAGTCGATCTGCTCGCGGTCGTCGCCGGGCTTGAAGCGAACCGTGAACTCCTCGTTCGCGGGCAGACAACGGAAGGTGATCGTGCCATCCTCGAAATTGCCCGTGGCGTCCTGCGCGTCGGTGGGATCCTCTTCCAAACCGTCGTCATCACAGTCGTCATCCCACTCGTCGTACAACCGGAGCCGGTCGCGATCGTCCCGGGTCAGGAGTTCGACGACCATGTCCGCACCCACCTCGGAGTTGGGCCGGTGGTCGCCGTTGGGCGCGCCGCTGCCTGGACCCCGGTAGTCGGTGAAGCCCTCCTCGTCATCGACCTCACGGTACACGCCGAGCGTGAGCGACTGCGTCGTCCAGGTCACGTAGATGGCGCCGATGTCGTTGGCCGCGTGCGTGTTCAGCGCCGGATGCTCGAGACCCGTGTGGGTATGCGAAAGGCCGGCCGACTGAGTCCAGCGCTCGCCGCCGTCGGGCTGGGAGGCCTCATCGTCGATTGCAACCCCGAAGGTCACCGGCAGGTCGGCCACGGCGACCGCGGCTGTGAGCCTGGCCAGACCGTCCTCGTCGGTCGCCACGCCATTGGTCGCCGTCCAGCCTTCGAGGAACTCGTTCCCGTCCTTGGCGTCGGAGTCGCTTTTCACCTGCCACTGGAAGTTGGCTATGGTGTTGAGCACCCGCACGGCGGTCGGAGCCTGGCTGACCCTGGCGGTCGAAGCATACGAGACCTCGATGTCCTCGTTGTCGGAGGCAACGATTCCGGGAATCGCCGCGCCCGTGTACTTGATGAAGACCAGGTGGTCGGTGCCCTGTCCGCCCGGGCCCGTGTCGTCGGCGCGCGGGAAGTGGAATACCGCCGCGCCGGTTTCGTCGGTCGTCGCCGCGCCGAGCAGGTTCGCGCCATTGTCGGCGTCGTCGGCGTTGGGGTACAGCTCCAGCGACACGCCGGCCATCGGGAGGCCGTGCGCTTCGGCGTCCGCGTACCCGAGCACCGCCCCAGCCACGATCGTCTGCATGACGATCCGGAAGGGGAAGTTGACGGTCGCGGCTTCGGCGGCTTCCACGATCGCCACACTGCCGGTAAGTTCACCCGCGAAGCGGTAGCCGCCCGCGGTCAGCGCGGCCACGAGTTCCTCGGACACGTCAACCAGGATGCGGTACGTACCCGCCATCAGACCCTCGAAGGCGTAGCCGCCGTCTTCGCCGGTCAGGCCGACCTGGACGTCGTTGACCCCGGGGCCCTGCAACAGAAGCGGAACGCCCGCCTGCGCGAAGGCAGGCTCGCCGTCGGTGCGCACCCCGTCGCCATCGAGTTCGTCCAGGAAGAGCGTGCCGCTGACCGAAGCCGTCCGCGTGTGCGTCCCGTCGAAGTTCTGGACCACCGCCTCGTCCTGCGCCACCGCCAGATCGGCGCTGGACG
>JAPPKV010000212.1 GCA_028819775.1 Gammaproteobacteria bacterium
TCGACCTCGAGACCGAACTGCGCATGTTGCGCGTGGCCCGGGAGCTTGGCGAGGCCACGGATGTGGGCGTGGTCGCCACCTTTCTCGGCGCGCATGCCCTGCCGCCGGAATACCGGGAACGCCGGGCCGACTATGTCCGGCTGATGATCGATGAGGTGCTGCCCGCCGTTGCGGCGGAGGATTTGGCGGACGCTGTCGACGCCTATTGCGAAGGCATTGCCTTTACCACCGACGAAGTGCGGTCGGTGTTCGAAGGCGCCCAGGCACGCGGACTGCCGCTACGTCTGCACGCCGAGCAACTCTCCAACTGCGGGGGTGCGGCAATGGCCGCGGGCATGGGTGCGCTCTCTTGCGATCATCTGGAATACCTGGACGACGCCGGAGTCGAGGCCATGGCCGCTGCGGGGACGGTTGCAGTCCTCGTTCCCGGCGCGTGGTACTACCTCCGCGAAACGCAAACGCCCCCCGTCGATGCGTTGCGGTCGGCCAATGTGCCGATCGCCGTCAGCACGGACCACAACCCCGGAACCTCGCCGGTACTCTCGATTCTCGCGGCGATGAACATGGGCTGCGTGCTGTTCGGGCTGAGACCGGAGGAAGCCCTTCGTGGCGCGACGGTCAATGCGGCCCGTGCCCTAGGTCTCGACGACCGGGGGGCGATCGAGCCCGGGCAGTTGGCCGACCTCGCCGTCTGGGACGTGCAGTCGCCGGCCGAACTCAGCTACGCGCTGGGTCACAACCCCTGCCGCCGGGTATTCAAGGCAGGCGTGCCCCGCAACGGCGGCTGATCGTGTCCGGCCGAATCATCCAAGCGCCGCGGGGTAGCACGCTGACGTGCAAGTCCTGGCTGACCGAAGCCCCGATGCGGATGCTCATGAACAACCTCGATCCCGAGGTGGCGGAGAACCCGGCCGAACTCGTCGTGTACGGTGGCCGAGGCAAGGCAGCGCGGGATTGGGAGGCATTCGAGAAGATCATCGCGGCGTTGAGGATCCTGGAGGCGGACGAAACCTTGCTCGTTCAGTCTGGCAAGCCCGTGGCGGTGCTGCGTACGTTCCCGGATGCGCCGAGGGTGCTGATCGCCAACTCGAACCTGGTGCCGCATTGGGCCACCCTCGAGCACTTCAACGAACTGGACCGCAAGGGTCTCATGATGTACGGCCAGATGACCGCCGGCTCGTGGATCTACATCGGCAGCCAAGGCATCGTCCAAGGCACCTACGAGACCTACGCGGAGATGGGCCGTCGGCATTTCGGGGGCGACCTCGTCGGCAAGTGGTTCCTGACGGGCGGACTTGGTGGCATGGGCGGCGCGCAGCCGCTCGCCTGCACCATGGCTGGTGGTTCCATGCTGGCGGTGGAGTGCAGGCAGGCGGCCATCGACTTTCGGCTACGTACCGGCTATCTCGACAAACAGGCCAAGGACCTGGATGAAGGCATCGCCATGGTCAACGAGGCCTGCAGCCGGAACGAGGCGCTATCGGTGGGTCTGCTCGGCAATACCGCAGAGGTGTTCCCCGAACTGGCACGGCGATCCGCGACGGACAAGCGCTATGCGCCGGATGCGGTGTCCGATCAGACATCCGCCCACGATCCCTTGAACGGCTATCTGCCGCTCGGCTGGACCATCGACGAACACGACCAACGCCGGCACAACGATCCCGACGGGACGGTGCGCGCGGCCAAGGAGTCGATGGCCGTGCAGGTAAGGGCGATGCTCGAGTTCTGGGAGCGGGGAATCCCGGTGGTGGACTACGGCAACAACATTCGCCAGATGGCGCGGGAGACCGGGGTATCGAACGCCTTTGACTTCCCCGGTTTCGTTCCCGCCTACATACGACCATTGTTCTGCCGAGGCAGGGGCCCGTTTCGATGGGCCGCCCTGTCCGGTGACCCGGCGGACATCGCCCGGACGGATGCCAAGGTCAAGGAACTGTTGCCGGACGATGCGCCGCTTCACCGGTGGCTGGACATGGCGGACGAGCGGATCCGTTTCCAGGGGTTGCCTTCGAGAATCTGCTGGGTCGGCTTGGGAGACCGCCACCGACTTGGCCTGGCGTTCAACGAGATGGTGCGCAGCGGAGAACTGAAAGCACCCGTCGTGATCGGGCGCGACCACCTCGACGCCGGCTCGGTGGCGAGTCCCAACCGTGAGACCGAGGCCATGAAGGATGGCTCGGATGCGGTATCCGACTGGGCGTTTCTGAACGCGCTCGTGAACTGCGCGTCGGGTGCCACGTGGGTCTCCGTGCATCACGGCGGCGGCGTGGGAATCGGCTATTCGCAGCACGCCGGACTCGTAATCTGTTGCGATGGCACCCGAGCAGCGGACGAGCGCATCGCCCGCGTGTTGTGGAACGACCCCGCCACCGGCGTCATTCGCCACGCCGATGCTGGCTATGAAGAGGCGTGGGACTGCGCCCAGCGGTTCGGTTTGAAGCTGCCTTCCGTTCCAGCCACCACCAAGGCTTGACTGGACGGGTGACGGCGCGATACTCCACGGCGTACAGACCTCGGTGATGCAGGCAGATGTCCACAAGCAGGACTTGCGGCCGCTATGCTGGCGCCCTCGCGCTGTTGGCTGCGGCCAACAATCCAGTTGCCCAACAGACTGGTGTTGACCCGAGGTTCGACGATGTCGACGAAGAGGTGATCGTCACGGGCCAGCGTGAGGATCCTCATCAGGTCGTGAACTTGGAGACGATGTTGGGCATCTACCAATCTCGCCTACAGGGCTCGATCCTGTACCGACAGCAGGAATACGCGGAGGCATTGCCCCACCTGCTCGCCGCGGCGAGGAGTGGCTTCAAGTTCGCCCAGGCGCGGGTGGGGTTCATCCTCCAACAGGGAGTCGACGGAGTACCGCAGGATCCCCAGGCTGCGGTGGCCTGGCTCGGCGTCGCCGCGAGGGGCGATACGCACCCGGAAATACGCAACTACTTCAAAGCCCTATGGAGCAAAATCCCAGACGAGCAACGACCGGCCCTCGAGGATCTGATCGAAGTCTACGTGCAAAGATACGGTAGCCGGGCAAACCGGGTGACCTGCGACATGAGCCACAAGGCGGGCACCTGGTTGAAGAAACTCACCTGCCGTTTCCAGGACGAGCATCTCTACAAGATCGGCGCGGATTTCGACCCGCACGGCTGGGCCACGTCGTCCGTCGAGTCCTCTCAGTAAGGAACGGCCCTCGTAGGGGACGGGCGTGTCCCGTCCCGTTGCCTAGCCACCGGGCCATCCGGGACCGGGGCCACGAGCGCCGAGCGGGCGACCGCGCGCCCTGGCGAGCGCGATAGGGTCGCCCCTACGGGGCCATCAACCAACACGGGAATCCGGCGCACGGCGAAGGCGCCGCGTGGCGGCGGGCCGCTACGAACTGACAGTTGAGCTCAGCCGGTCCGGCTCTTCGTCCTGTATTCGCTGGTAGATCTCTTCCCGATGTACCGCGACGTCGCGCGGCGCGTTAACGCCTACTCGAACCTGGTTGCCCTTGACGCCCAACACGGTGACGGTGATTTCGTCGCCGATCATGAGGGTCTCCCCAACGCGTCTGGTTAGGATCAACATGAACCGACCTCCCTTGCCTCAAGTCCTTGTCCTATGGCCTGTGTCTGGATGATTGCTTCCTTCATCCTCACAGCGGCAATCCATCCGTTGCCGTCCGTGCCCTTGGCATGATCCACGACGTCCGCCCGGTTTTGTTGTGTGTTGGCGCAGACGCCCAGACCGATGTCACCCCCGATTGTGGACTACTTTGCCCCGTCATAACACCCCCCAGCCTTGTCCAAGGGTGTACGACAAATCGTTGGTGAGTGATCGCTGACATCCGAATCGGGCGGGT
>JAPPKV010000229.1 GCA_028819775.1 Gammaproteobacteria bacterium
TCCCCGCCCACGGGCCGACATCCTCGCATCCCTTCATCTGCTGACTCCTCCCTTGACCGAGGGGGGTCAGTTTTCAGTGTCGCCAAGGGGTCAGTTTTCACTGTCGCCTGACATGCGGGACCGAGGACGTACGCGACCAACGTACGCACGGGCGAGGTGATGGGCGACATCAAGGTCGCCCCAGTGTACGATAGGGCTCGGGTGCGAGGAACGATCGCCATGGAACTCTTGGGACACGTTGCACACCGCCGCGCCTCCGCGCTGGCGCACCGGTGCCGGAGCGGCGCCCTCCTCGTCGGCGTCTTGCTGACCGCGCTGGCAACCGGCGAGGCGGTGGGGCAACCCGGCGGCCTCTTCAGAGAGGTGACGCCCGCGGCGGCCGTCGCCGCCCCCGACCTCTCGGTGGGTTCCGATTCGATCGCTTTGCGCCGGCGCCTCGTCACCATCGACTTCGCGCAGCTTGCGCCACCTGCGGACACCGCCGCCACGGCCCTCGGGGGGGCCGAAGCCGTGCCGTTGAACCTGTTCGACGACGCGTCGTTCACCGGCCTCGTCCAGAGCGTGGCGCCCACCTTCTCGGGCGGCTACTCCCTGTCGGGCCCACTGGCGGGGGTCGAGCTGGGGACGATGACTCTGGTGGTGAACGGCACAATCGTTGCGGGCACGGTGCGGACGCCGGAGGCGACCTATCGGATCCGGCCGGCGGGGGCGGAGATGCACGCCGTCAGCCAAGTCGATCCGTTACGCCTCCCGGCGCTCGGCGAGCCAGTTCCCGGCCCGCGATGGGAGGAAGAGGAACGCCCACCGCTCGGTCCCGACCGCGGGCCTCCGGCCCCCGTCGGGCCTCCTCTCGCGCCGCCGGTTCCCGGTGCGTACCGCGCGGCCGAGCATGTGCCGAGCTCCGATGCACGGAGCATAGAGACGGATCGGGCGGCCCTGGAGGCGCTCTACGATGCGACCGACGGCGAGAACTGGACCGAAAGCACGAACTGGAAGTCATCGGCACCGCTGGACGAGTGGCACGGCGTCACGATGGGCCTCGGCAGGGTCTGGGGATTGGACCTTTCCGCCAACGGATTGGCTGGGTCGCTTCCATCGGCATTGGGGAATCTAACTACCCTCAGGTTGCTACGCCTCGCTGGGAACTCGCTTACCGGTGCTATCCCGAGCGCACTGGGAAGTCTGGTGAACCTCGAAGACTTGAGCCTCGGTTGGAACGACTTAACTGGACCTATCCCGGACGACTTGGGCAACCTGACGAACCTCCGGTTTCTCGATCTCCGTGAGAATAACTTGACCGGTACGATCCCTGCCCAATTGGGGAAGCTCGTGAACCTCCAGTTGCTGTGGTTGGCCGACAACTGGGGACTGACGGGACCGCTGCCATCCGGCTTGCAGTCGGCTCCTTTGCGATGGCTGAATATCTTTGTCACCCAAGCGTGTGCGCCCAGCGATTGGAAAGACAGGCTTAAAACGATTCACACTTTCCTTGGAAAATTATGTGGACGAGCACCCAACGTAATGATTGACGTCGCAGTAGTCTACACGCAGGCCGCCCGTGAGGCATTGGGCGAAAAGCCCGCCATCGAGGCATTGATTGACCTGATGATTGCCGAAACCAACTCTGCCTACCAGACGAGCGATGTGCACCACCGGTTGACACTGGTGGCCCGCGAGGAAGTGGCCTACGCTGAGACAGGCGACAGTAGGGTCGACATCGCTCGTCTCATCGATCCAGACGATGGCCATTTGGATGAGGCGCACGCTTTGCGCGACAGGGTGGGAGCCGACCTATTGTCACTGGTCGTCGGCGACGCCGACTCCGCCAGAGGGGAACGGCCGGGTGCTTTCAGTCTCGTATCGAGCGAAAGCGGGGGCGAAACGTTCGCGCACGAGTTGGGACATAATATGGGGCTGCTTCACGATCGGTACGCGGAATACACTATCTCCGCAGCCAAGCCGCTGCACCATCCGGCGTATGGCTACGTCAATCAGCGTGCATTCGGAACCGGCCCCGAGTCCAGTCGCTGGCTTACGGTTATGGCTTACCAGAATCACTGCGGAGATGTGGGCTTCTTCTGCCAAAAGTTGCTTCGGTTCTCCAATCCGCGTCAAACTCACAATGGCGACCCAACGGGTATTCCCTACGGGACACCTCTATCCGGCTTCAGCGGGCCGGCCGATGCGGCGGTTGTGCTCAACAACACGGGTCCAGCTGTGTCCTTGTGGCGCGATCGTCGGTCCTCGGCGAACCGGCCGCCGGCCGCGGTGGGAACCTTGCCGGACCGCCGACTCTCGGATGTGGGCGGCACCTTGCGAGTGGACGCGTCGCGGGCGTTCGTTGACCCCGACGGCGAAGTGCTGAGGTACTCAGCCTCGTCGGCGGCGCCCGATGTCGTGACGGTGATGGCTGCGGACGCTCACTTGACGCTGACGGCGGTTAGCGAGGGAACGGCGGCGATCCGGGTGACGGCGACCGACCCCGGTGGCCTGAGCGCCTCGCAATCGTTCAGCGTCACAGTGGTGGCATCCGTATCAGCCCCGTTCACCGATGACCCGATTCGCCCGGGTGTGACGCCGGTCCGGGCGGTCCATTTCACGGAGCTGAGGACGCGGATCGACGGCTTGCGGACGACCGTGGGGCTGGGACGGTTCGCGTGGACGGATCCGGTCCTGACGGCGGGCGTGACGCCCGTCCGGCTCGTGCATCTTTTGCAGCTTCGGGCGGCCCTCGCGGCGGCGTATGCCGTCGCCGGGCGGACGGCGCCGCGGTGGACCGACCCGGCGCCGGCACCGGAGGCAACCTCCATCAGGGCCGCGCACCTGATGGAGCTGCGCGCTGCGGTGGTGGCGTTGGAGTGAAGCGGCGGTGCGCCGTGAAGGTTCCGGTGACAGTGACGCGGGGATTTCTCGGAAAACGATGCCGACCCGCAGCACCCCTCGGAACTGGGCCCGTTGATGCGAGTGATCACGATCGCGATGTCGATCTCCTTGGCGGCTACGTCCGGGAGTGGGGGTATCGGAAGATGAAATCCGCCGGCGTCGGGCCGGCGGGCGAGACGCGGATGACCACTACAGGCCACGGCTCGGCGCGGGTGCGCATAAGGTATTCGAAAGCCGGAAGGGAGACGCGACATGACGGTTGACTGGCCCACCATAGCGGTGATTGTGGCCATCGGCGGGTTGCTGTGGCGACAGATTGCCGCCCTGGATGCTCGGCTTGTGGCTTTGGCGTCGAGAGTGGACGGACTGTCCGATCGACTCGGAATGGTAGACAGTCGACTAGCCCGGCTGGAAGGCTGGATTGAAGGCGAGCGGGCCGGCCGTACGGCTGGCGCGACGGAGGAGGCTCCGGCATAACCAGGACGACTTCGGCTCCCGAGGGTGTCCCGCGGATAGTAGAAGGGTCGGTGACGACGAGACCTACCGGTCGTGACCATCCTCGACGCCCTCGCTAAAGCCGGGGTCGCCTTCGTGGCACTCAAGGAGAACATCCGGGCGGTGCGGCCCGTGAGAAGTGCCGGCGAAGCCGCGACGGGTGCGGCTCTTTTGCGTTGGCGGTCCAGAGAGGGTCGGTGGGGTTCGGCGACCAGCATGGCAAGAGCTACTTGACCCGTCGAAGGCGGGGTGAAGGTGGGGGCGGCTCGACCGGCGGGACTATCCCGTCGGCGTAGCGCTGGGCGTGGTTCCGTTCGTACTCGCGCGCTTCGTGGAAGGTCCAGTACGCATCGAAGTCGCCGCTGGCGCGCAGCGCCCGGAGCTTCAACACCGCCTCGGCCCCGACCAGGCGCCAGCGGGCGCCGGTCAAGTCCATCCGGTCGCGGACCAGGTGCCGGCACGC
>JAPPKV010000324.1 GCA_028819775.1 Gammaproteobacteria bacterium
AGCCCCTCAACATCATCGACTACCACGAGCGGGCGATGGGAGCGGGCAAGGACGCGAGTGCGATTTGCATCGTCGCCGTAGGCGACGCCGTGGGGGTCGGCAGTGCGGAGATTGCCGCCGAGACCGGTACCAATTGCTACGGCATTGGGATCAGCCAGAACACGATCACGGCTGCCCTGATTGCGATTGTCTCGGCGGTCAATCGGCGCTGGAAGCGTTGACTTGACCGGTCGTGCCGGGGTGGCGGCGCTACGCGCTTCCCGGTGTGCTCGTCAGGTCTTTTGCCGCGCGGTCCAAGACGTCTTCGGCCCATTGGTTCAGGCTCATGCCGGACAGTTCACCCGCCAGCGGCTTTGCGGTGCACTTCGGGCTTGACGCGAAACATCGCCTGGCCGCGCGAACTTGATAGCGCTGGGCTTCCTTGGCGGGGTGCGGCCGATGGGATGTCTCGACTTCGCTATCCATCTCGAATCGCACCCGTGATCCGCGTCCTTCGATTACCGGGGCCCCTGCGGCGACCAACAAACCCTCGTCGTCTGTCCATGCGCCATTTCCGGACACCGGGTCGGCAACGACGGCAGCAAGAGCTCTGCGCTGCTTGCTGTTCATCGGTACCGAAGCGCTTGCGACATGTGCAAGCAATCCAGGGGGAGCATGTGGTGCAGTCGCGCCCCAACACGGTGCGGCGGAAACAAAATGCCCCTCTGAACCGGGGATATGTCGTCTTGGCATGGCGCTTGCTTTGTCAATGATAGGGAGAGCAATCCGCTCAAACCAAATGGAAAGCTAGGGTTCCGGCCCGTTAGAACGGGTGCCTGGTCCGAGAGCTTTCGACCTGTCCAAGGCCTCTACGCCACGGGTCGGGTTACACGGAGGGACAAAAGCCCGGGAGAGCCAATTGCCTCCCTGTGTGACCAGAACGTGGAGGCCAGAATGGCAAACATCACGAACCGTTGTGTCGGCGCTCTCATCGCCGCCGCTCTTTGCATCTTCTCCCTGACGGTGTCCGCCAAGGACGACTACCGCATCGCGTGGAGCATCTACGTCGGCTGGATGCCCTGGGGCTACGCCCAGGAGTCCGGCATCGTCGACAAGTGGGCTAGGAAGTACGGCATCACCATCGAGGTGGTGCAGTTCAACGACTACATCGAGTCCATCAACCAGTACACGGCGGGCGCGTTCGACGGCTGCACCATGACCAACATGGACGCGTTGACGATACCGGCCGCTGGCGGCGTCGACTCGACGGCGCTCATCGTGGGCGACTTCTCGAACGGCAACGACGGCATCGTCTTGAAGGGTACCGGCAAGACGCTTGCCGACATCCGGGGTCAGAACGTCAACCTGGTCGAGCTTTCGGTGTCCCACTACCTGCTCGCTCGGGCACTCGCCTCGGCGGACATGACAGAGCGTGATCTGACCGTCGTCAACACCTCGGATGCCGACATCGTCGCGGCGTTTTCGACGGATGACGTGACCTCGGTGGTGACCTGGAACCCATTGCTTGCCGAGATCACCGGCATGCCGGACGTGAGCCCGGTATTCGACTCGTCGATGATCCCGGGCGAGATCATCGACATGCTGGTGGTCAGCACCGAGGCGGCCGAGGACGAACGTCTTGGCAAGGCCTTGGTGGGCGCCTGGTACGAGACCCTGGCGGCGATGTCCGCCGAAGGCCCCGAAGCGGACGCCGCCAAGACCCACATGGCCGTGGCCTCGGGAACCGACCTCGCCGGATACAACGCACAACTGGCGGCGACGCAGATGTTCTACACCGCCGAACCCGCGGTGGAGTTTGTTGGCTCGGCGGCGCTGCGCGAGACCATGGCGAACGTTGCAGCGTTCTCGTTCGAGCACGGGTTGCTCGGCGAAGGCGCCCCGGACGCCGGGTTCATCGGCGTCGAACTTCCCGGCGGTGAGGTTCTCGGTTCCAAGGCCAACGTCAAGCTGCGCTTCAGCGATCGCTACATGAAGCTGGCGGCCGACGGCGAAACCTAACGGCGAACCCAAAGACGAGAGACCAAGGGCACCATGCGCGTACTCAATCGCCGCCCCGGCAATGTCGGCGCGGTGGCAAGCGCCGCGATGCCGTTCGTATTGGCGCTCGTGGTCTACGTCGTTGCGTCCGGCGCGCGGCTCGCGGAGAACCCCGACGACAAGCTACTGCCGAGCCTCGTCACGATCGGCGATGCCATTGAGCGGGTTGCGTTCACGCCCGACCGGCGGACCGGCGACTACGTTCTCTGGACCGATACCGCTGCAAGCCTCAAGCGGCTCCTGATCGGCGTTGGGATAGCGGCAGTCGTCGGCCTCGCGGTGGGTGTCCCCAACGGGCTGCTGCCATGGTTCGGCGGGTTCTGGTCGCCGTGGGTGCGCGCGATGTCGATGATCCCGCCGCTGGCGATCCTGCCGATCCTGTTCATCGTGTTCGGCATCGGCGAGCTCGCCAAGGTGATGTTGATCGTGCTCGGCACGGCCCCGTTCCTGATGCGCGACATCGAGCAACGGGTCCGGGAACTGCCACGTGAGCAACTCGTCAAGGCGCAGACCCTGGACGGCACGACTTGGCAGATCGCCGTCCGCGTCGTGTTGCCGCAGGTCCTGCCGCGATTGGTGGACGGGGTGCGACTGTCCTTGGGCGGCGCTTGGCTGTTCCTCATCGCGGCGGAGGCCATCGCATCGACGGATGGTTTGGGCTACCGGATTTTCCTGGTGCGCCGGTATCTCTCGATGGACGTGATCCTTCCCTACGTAGCGTGGATCACCCTGCTTGCCTTCCTGCTGGACTACGCGTTGCGTAGGCTGAACCGGCGCTGCTTCCCCTGGTACGGAGCGTGACGTGAGCCTCATCGACGTCCGAGGTGTGTGGAAGCGCTACTCCGGCAAGACCGTGCTGGAGAATGTTCGTCTCAAGGTCGACGAGCACGAGTTCGTGACCATCGTTGGCGCTTCCGGCTGCGGCAAGACCACCTTCCTGCGCATGCTGCTCGGCGACGTCGAGCCCTGCCAGGGCGTGATCGAGATCGGCGGGAAGCGGCTTGTCCCGGAACCCCGGGCGGACCGTGGCGTCGTGTTCCAGCGCTACTCGGTGTTTCCGCACCTGACCGTGCTCGGCAACGTGCTGCTGGGCCTGGAGTTCGCGGAATCCCGGTTGCTCGGGCGGACGTTCGGCCGGCGGCGGACCCGGAACGTGGAACGAGCGGAGGCGATGCTCGACCGGGTGGGGTTGCTCACGTCCGCGAGAAGCTACCCATCGGAGCTCTCGGGCGGCATGCAGCAGCGCCTGGCGTTGGCGCAGACCTTGATCACCGAACCTCGCATCCTGCTGCTCGACGAACCGTTCGGTGCCCTCGACCCCGGGATCCGGGCGGACATGCATGACCTGGTGCGCGAACTGCATCGAGAGCTGGGCCTCACGGTGTTCATGATTACCCACGACATCTCCGAAGGCTTCAGCTTGGGTTCGCGCCTGCTCGTGTTCGACAAGCCGCGCCTGGACCCGCACGAGCCCGACCTTTACGGCGCCACGATCACCTTCGATCTGCCCGTGCGCGAGAGCCCGGACGTCGGGTCCGTCGTGGACGACGTAAGCGTCAAGAACGGAGTGCGAAAGTGAATGGGACACCCACCCGGAAAGGGACACCCACCCCGAAAGGGACACCCACCCCGAAAGGGACACCCGCCGACAACGTCATCTACGAGGACGTGCTGCCCGGCGGCAGCCACTGGTCGTTCACCGTCAATGCCGGCGTCAAGCTGCGCTTGATCGATGTAGAGGGCGGCGGCAACGCTGCCATGCTCGC
>JAPPKV010000168.1 GCA_028819775.1 Gammaproteobacteria bacterium
TCTTCAGCCGCTTCCCGGAGCAGGTGGAGTGGCGCACCACCGGCCAGGGCTTCACGTGGGACACCCAGAACCGCACACTGGACATCGCCACCGCCCGGGCCGGGCTCGACATCGCGCGCGAGCTGATCTCCGGCGGGCAATTCGACCTGGTGGTGCTCGACGAGATCAACGTCGTGTCGAGCTACGACTACCTGCCGGCCGCCGAGATAATCGACTGCCTGGAGGCGCGCGCCGCCCGCACCCACGTCGTCCTGACCGGCCGCGGCGCCGCCCGCGAACTGATCGAGTACGCCGACCTGGTCAGCGAGATGGTAGAGATCAAGCACCCCTTCCAATCCGGAATCAAGGCCCAACGCGGCATCGACTTCTGACTCTGTCTGCGCCACTCATCCCGGCGAGCGCCGTGATCATCGTCGGGCATGAATCTCGCCGGTCACACCGCACCGAGCCTGCAGGCTCAGGTTCACCGTCGTCATGCTACGGAGACAGGGAGGCGCACGCTGTTCGGATTCGGTGCTGGTTCTCTATCTGGGGCTCGACTACCAGGTGCGACACCTTTAACCGTGTTCATCCGGAGTACTGCGCGAGCCTGAAACGCGGGACCATCGAGCAGCCACCTCGGAGCTGGAGACTCCACTGCATGACAACTTCCCTACGACCCGCTCGATGAACTCCGCCAAAGTAGACTCGGCACACTCACGCGACAGCAGTTCGGCGCCGGTCTGCCAGAAGCGCACGCTCGGATTATTCGATGAGAGTTGCGTTGCGGCGACTTCAACGGTCGAGCCGTCACACTTGAAGCCCAGATCCGGCAGGGCGAACCCGGTACGATGGTGGAGTACCGAGTGTTCGCGGTCCCGACCGCCAAAGATCGACCACCAGTCGGTGGCCAACCCCTCGGCCAGATGGACCGCGGGGACGGTGATGTGCTCGAGCGTGGTCTTGGAGTCAGGATCGAAGTGGAGACAGGCATTTTCATCATTCACGAAGATCTGGAGATTGCAGAGCGTGGCCCGCTCCTCCGCCGAGGCGTTCGGGCCGTCGCCGATCCACTCAGTCGAAAATCGCACGCCGCTCGTCCTCCTCGATCGACCAACCCTCGGCAATGTCTGCCTCAACGTCGCGCATCCGACGCCTAGTTTGTCTCATATGGACCGAGAAATCGGTCGCCGTCGTAGTGGATCAGGTGTGACGGCACCTCGGCTATCCACACTTCGGTTTGCCATGCAATGTCTCCGAGGTATCGAGCCATCGCCGCGTGACTGCGAAATGCGGTCACATAGACGATTCCGGCTGTAGCGCCGGCGAACAGTCTGGCCAATTCTGCGTAGCGCTTGTGGTCAACCGGACCATGACTCGTTACGGCCTCGACCACCACCAGCCATCCTCGCCGCCCATCGTGCAGCACCACGTCCGGCATCTTCCCGTGAGCGTCAACTTGTACTCCCAAGGTAGCCAGCCGGTCACGGTCGAAGTAGCGCCACTTGTCACCGGTGTCTCCAACATAGATGAGGTGGCTCCCAGGGAGAAATATCGACGCAAAATCCTCAATGATGGAGCGGATCAGATCGCTGTGTTCACCGGGGCTAAGATTGATGTTCCTGTTGCCCTCGATACGCACGGGCACTCGGTGTCGTGCACGCTCCCAGGCATACTCGGAGGCGAGCGTTCCAATCCGCGCCAAGTAGTCCGTCAAGTTGGGATGCCAGTTGTCCGTACCGTAACTCCGCAGGAGCGCCAACACCTCCGTCGTCACCTGATAGACGGTGTGCGGGCTATTCACCGGCCGATCGGGTGCGTCAGGATTACGCCGGACGACTCCCGCCGCCATGAATTGGTGTATCGTTTGCCGACGGAACGTCTCACGGGTGTTCGGAGCATAGTCTTTGCCGTAATGTTGCCGTACCCAATCCATGATTGGGGTAACGCCGATCAGTGGGGCTTCGGCGGACGACCAATCACGGTTCGGCGGAAGGTTGAGTAGTGCGAGCAAACACAGCGCAGATCGGTCGTTTTGCTGTGCACGTGGAAGTCCCAGATGAACGATGATGGACGAAGCTTCTTCGATTCTACCCGACATGAATGAACTACAGACGCTCGATCTGGTGGTCGATCTGTTCCTGTGAATGATCCGAGCTGTGAATGGCCCACTCCCCGAGCGCGGTGAGGGCCGCCCTGCTCGGGTACTTAATCCTTCGCAGATCAGTGGCATTCACCTGCGTATGGCCGTTGAAGCACCGAAAGTCCTGGTCGACCACGGCGCTGTTGAGATACACGGTTAAGCCGTGTGCGAGAGTATCCGGCAAGCTGTTCCGCGCTATGTGGAAGACGTTCAGGTGGTTCTCCAAACCAAGCGCTCCATGGCCGGGAAAATCACTCGGCCGTATTACGCTCGCAACGATCCTTCGCTTCTCCTCCTTGGAAGAAAACCTTCGTACGACGCAATAGAAGCCGTTCGGATAGAGCCACTTTCGCGTCGTCGCATTGACCCGAATGGCATTTGGCTTCCTGCCGTCATCTATGGGCCATTTGAGTTGCCAGCCGGCCAGATGGCGAGGATAGAGAAGCGGCGCAGTGTCAATCTCGGGTACGTCACGAAGCTGGCCCTTCAATCTGAAGTCAACAACGGGACCAGTGGAAACGGAGATACCGAGTTCATCCAAAGTAAAACGAATGCGCGCTCTCGGACGAATAGACCTTGCTTTCGACGACGTAGGGATCTGTATGAAGCGTTCAGGATCATCGGCACCGACGATCCTATCGAATGGCCAGTCATGCTTGACAAGGTCGGTGAAGCTGTCATCCGTCGAAGAAGTGACAGTCACGTTCGACTGGGCCAGTCCACGCTGTAACCTGACAATAACATTCTCCTGCAGCACATCGTCGTCCTTGAATGCTTTGTCGCGTGAGGAAAACAGATGTATGTGACTGAGCGCTGAACGGTCCAGGACGTAGTCACGAAACGACCGGTAGTAAGGACCGTTACAGAAGCTGCGCGGAATGATCGCGACAAGTTGTCCGCGGTCAGGATCGAGCAGCGAAAGCGCGAGTGCGACGAACGCCGAGTACATGTTGACCGTTTCGATGCCGATGGTCCGTATAGCACGTCGGTACTCGGAATCACTGCGAATCTTTCGATAGGGAGGATTGAGGATTGCGTGCGAATACCTGGGTACCGGCTGCCCGAAGAGAAAGCCCCCTATCGATTGGACCGAAGCGTATATGAAATCGTCGGCTCGGACGGTCAACTTGGCGTCGACACCACGAACACGGCACTGTCGGATGCACTCATTGATATTGGCGGTAAGGTCGCCATACAGGTCGTGATCGATCTCGAATGCATCGACGGAGACCTTGCAGACGCCCGCGCGGTCGGAAGCGCATCGCTCAAGGAACGCTGCCGACAGCGAACCGATGCCCGCACCGGCGTCGAGGAGATGGTAGAGTCGGCGGCCGTCTTGGACGAACAGGCCGGCCATGAACCGGGCTATCGAGGTTGGCGTGAAGAACTGACCGAAGCGCGACTTCCGTGTGCGATCGATGGACTGAGATCGAGCGACCCGTGACTCTTCAATCCTGGTGAGCATTTCCTTCAGTTCTGTTTGCCCAATAGCACCGCTGGATTCTCGGACGCCGAGTCTGGACCGCCTTGATCGCATGATGCTGTTCCCGGCAAGGACCAGTATATCATCTAACTGCCCACCAGGGGCTTGGGGGGGCGTGGTTGGACTGGAAGGCGGGGGAGCCGTCGTTCCAGGAGCGGCCGACGGGGCGCAACTGGCCGCCGCCGCTGACCGGC
>JAPPKV010000542.1 GCA_028819775.1 Gammaproteobacteria bacterium
TGCGTTGGAATCGCACTTTGCGTTCAGGCTCATGTCGCATTGGACAAGGCTAGGGCTTGCAATCCGAGAAACGGTGGTGATAACGTCGAATAACGCGAGTTATTTGACTGCTCGGCCTGCTATTCTGCGGATAGATACTACCCAGGGATATCCTCCGTAGGGCACTCTGTAACGACGTATCTTCGGGTCCCCTGTAGGTGGCCTACTCCCATTCGATCGTCCCCGGCGGCTTATTGGTGACGTCGTAGACCACCCGCGAGACGCCGGCGAGTTCGTTGACGATGCGGTTGCTGACCCGGGCGATCAGGTCGTGCGGCAGTTCGGCCCAGTTCGCGGTCATGAAATCCGTCGTGACCACGGCGCGCAGACCGATCACGTGCTCGTGGCGGCGCGCATCGCCCACGACGCCCACCGACTTGACCGGCAGATAGACCGCGAACGCCTGCGCGACCTTGTCGTAGTAGCCGGCTTCGCGTAGTTCCTCGATGTAGATCGCGTCGGCCTCCCGCAGCACGTCCAGATAAGCGCGCTTCACCTCGCCGAGCACCCGTACACCGAGTCCCGGTCCGGGGAACGGATGGCGGTAGACCAAGCGATCCGGCAGCCCGAGCGCCAGACCCACGGCCCGCACCTCGTCCTTGAAGAGATCGCGCAGCGGTTCGACCAGCTTGAGGCCCATGCGTTCGGGCAGGCCGCCGACGTTGTGGTGGGACTTGATGACGTGCGCCTTGCCGTGTTTCGAGGCGGCGGACTCGATGACATCCGGATAGATCGTGCCCTGGGCGAGCCAGGCCACGCCGGGGATTTTCGCCGCTTCCCGTTCGAAGACCTCGATGAAGGTCCGGCCGATGATCTTGCGCTTGTCCTCGGGGTCGTCGACGCCTGCGAGGGCATCGAGGAACGCGTCCCGGGCATCGACCGTCACCAGGTTGATGGGCAGCACGTTCGAGCGCCCCGAACCCGTTGACGAAAATGCGGCTTCCACCTCGGCGGTCTCGTTCTTGCGCAGCAGGCCGTTGTCCACGAACACGCAGGTAAGCTGATCCCCGATGGCGCGGGACAGCAACGCCGCGACGACGCTGGAGTCGACGCCGCCGGAAAGGCCCAGGATGACCTTGCCGTCGCCCACTTCCTCCCGGGTGCGTGCCACGGCATGCTCGATGATGCTCTCCGCAGTCCACGCGCCCCGACACCCGGCCACGTCGCGCACGAAACGGCGGATGATCTCCCCGCCTTGACGGGTGTGGGTGACCTCCGGATGGAACTGCACCCCATACAGGTCCCGCTGCATGTCGGCCATCGCGGCAATGGGCGCGTTGCCGCTTTCCGCGGCACGCTCGAACCCGGAAGGCAATTCGGTCACCTTGTCGCCGTGGCTCATCCACACGTCGAGCGCATCGCCCAGGCCGCGAAACAGCGGCGTGTCGCCGACGATCCGGGCCGTGGCGTGGCCGAATTCGCGCCGATCGGAAGCAGTCACCCGGCCACCCAGTTGAGTCGCCATGGCCTGCATTCCGTAGCAGATTCCGAGAATCGGAACCCGGGCATCGAACAAGGTCTGCGGGATGCGCGGCGTCAGGTGCTCCGTGACCGTCTCCGGACCGCCGGAGAGGATGATGCCCTTGGGAGCGAACTCGCGAACGGTTTCCTCGTCGAGGTCGAACGGGTGGATTTCGCAGTACACGCCGTGCTCGCGGACCCGACGCGCGATGAGCTGCGTGGTTTGCGAGCCGAAGTCTACGACGAGAAGGCGGTCGCCGAAGCCCTCCGGTTGCATGGGCTTAAGCGACGGGATAGTTCGGCGGTTCCTTGGTCATCGCCACGTCGTGAGGATGGTTCTCGGCGATGCCCGCCGACGACACCTTGGCGAACGTCGGCCGGGTGCGCATGTCGGCGATGTCGGAGCAACCGGTATAGCCCATCGCGGCGCGCACGCCGCCCATCAACTGGTGGATGATCGGTGCGACGGGACCCCGGTAGGGAACACGCCCCTCGATACCCTCCGGTATGAACTTGCCGCCGTCGCTCAACGGCTCCTGGAAGTACCGGTCGCTGGAACCGTGGTGTTCCGACATGGCCCCCACGGAGCCCATGCCCCGGTAGGACTTGTACGTGCGGCCCTGGTAGAGCTCGGTCTCGCCCGGCGCTTCCTCCGTGCCCGCGAACAGCGATCCCACCATGACCGCCGAAGCACCGGCGCTGATTGCCTTGGCGATGTCGCCGGAGAACCGCACGCCGCCGTCGGCGATGACCGGGATGTTCTCCTCGGCCGCCTCGTTCGCGGCTTCGGAAATCGCCGTGACCTGCGGCACACCGACGCCGGTCACCACCCGCGTGGTGCATATGCTGCCCGGCCCGATGCCCACCTTGACGGCGTCGACACCGGCATCGAGCAACGCCCGGGCACCGTCCGCGGTGGCGACGTTGCCGCCCATCACGGGGACGGCGGGGTATTTCTGCTTGATCCAGCTGATGCGGTCGAGCACCCGCTGCGAATGGCCGTGGGCGGTATCGACGACGATGATGTCGACACCGGCTTCCACCAAGGCCGCGACCCGATCGTCGGTGTCGGCACCGGTGCCCACGGAAGCCCCGGTTCTGAGCTGGCCGCGCTCATCCTTGCAGGCGTTGGGATAGGCTTGGGCCTTGGCGATGTCCTTGACGGTCACCATGCCCTTCAACTGGAACTCTTCGTTGACGAGCAGCACTTTCTCGATGCGGTGGCTGTGCAGGAGTTCGGTGACGGCCTCGACAGGCGCATCCTCCGGTGCGGTCACAAGCCGGTCCCTGGGCGTCATGACGTCCGCCACCCTGGCGTCCATGCGCGTTTCGAACCGAATGTCGCGGCTGGTGACGATGCCGAGCAGGTCCGAGCCCCGCACCACGGGCACACCGGAGATCTTGTGCTCCAGGGTGAGCGCCACGAGTTCGCTGACCGTGGCCTCCGGGCGAATGGTGATGGGGTCGCGGATCACCCCGGTTTCGAACTTCTTGACCGCCCGGACTTCCCGGGCCTGGGCTTCCATGGACAGGTTCTTGTGGACGATGCCGATGCCGCCTTCCTGGGCGAGCGCGATGGCGAGTCCGGACTCCGTCACGGTGTCCATGGCCGCGGAGACTAGCGGGATGTTCAGCCCGATTCCGCTCGTCAAGCGCGTGCTGAGATCGACTTCGGAGGGGAGGGTCTTGGAGTAGGCAGGCACAAGGAGGACGTCATCGAATGTCAGAGCTTCGTGAACAATCCTCAGCATTGGAGCACCTTGGCCAAACGTGGGAGCGGATCATACGCGCGGCCTTGGGGGGTGTAAACTGCGTCAATGCAGCCCCGACCCCAACCGCGCACCGCGCCGGCCGACCGCGTTCGCACGGTCAGCGAGGTCAACGCCGAGGCCCGATTCCTGATCGAGGAACGCTTTCGGCGGGTTTGGATCGAGGGCGAAGTCTCGGACTTCCGTCCCTACGCATCCGGCCATTGGTACTTCACCCTGCAGGACGACCGCGCCCAATTGCGCTGCGTGATGTTCTCGAGTGCCAACCGCTTCGTGCGTTTCCGTCCGGGCAACGGCCTCTCGGTAGTGCTGAGGGGTCGTCTGTCGATCTACGAGGGACGGGGAAGCTTCCAAGCCGTCGTGGATCACATCGAGCCAGCCGGCGAAGGGGCAGTGCGCGCCGCCATGGAGAAACTGAAGGTGCGGCTCGCCGCCGAGGGGCTCTTCGACGAGGCCCGAAAGACGGCGCTGCCAAGCTATCCGCGCCACATCGCGGTCATCAGTTCCCGGTCCGGCGCGGCGCTGAAG
>JAPPKV010000288.1 GCA_028819775.1 Gammaproteobacteria bacterium
GTAAACGCCGCCGCGACGGTGGCATTCGCCACGATCGTCTTCCGCGGCGACGTCATCTTCTGGCACTTCATCTACTTCGGACTCTTCAACGGCGCGATCATGTCGCTGTCCATGCCGGCCCGAGCGGCGGTGGTTCCCGAGATCGTGCCGGAGCGGATCATGGTCAACGCCATGGCCCTGCAAAGTGCCACGTATTCCGCAGCGCGGGTGGCCGGTCCCGCCCTTGCCGGCTGGCTGATCGCCTGGTTCGCCGGCGGCGATACCGACCCGACGCGCTCGTCCACGGCCGCCGTCGGCATCGTGCTCTACATCATTGCGGCCATGTACCTGGTCTCGGTCGTCGCGACGGCGATGCTTCGCTACCAGGGCGATCCGACGCCCCGGCCGGACGCCAGGATGCTCGACGACATTGCCGAGGGGTTCCGCTACATGAGACGGGAACGGATGGTGCTCGGGCTCCTCGTCATGGGCATCGTCCCGATGATGTTCGGATTTGCGCCGTCTTCCCTCGCGCCCGTGTTCAACAAGGAGATCCTCGACGGGAATCCGCAAACGCTCGGCTACCTGATGACCGCGATGGGCGTCGGTTCGCTGGCCGGGTCACTCCTGCTCGCCCGGCTCGGCGACATCGGCAGCAAGGGCAAGGTCATGTTCGCGTGCTGCTACGTCTGGGCGTTGGGCCTCGCCGGGTTTGCGCTATCGCCCACCCTCGCCATCGCGGCGGCCTTCGGGATCTTCATCGGCATCTTCGGTTCGCTCGTCGGTTCGCTGAACATGAGCGTGGTCACGCTGGCCATCGCGCCGGAGGTCCGCGGCCGGGTCATGTCCATCATGATGATGAGCTTTGGCATCATGCCGATCGGCATGATCCCCATTGCCGCGGCGGCCGAATTCGCGGGCATCGCTTCGGCCCTTTTGGGCAGCGCCGTTCTGCTGGCCGCGTCGATGGCGGCCCTGGGGTGGTGGTTCCCGGAGCTGCGCCGGATCGACAAGGGCCACGGTGGCAGTTGATGAGAATCGACACTGGCCACCGAACTGGAGGATAGTCGCCGCATGAGCAACGACACACTCACCTACGTAACCGAGGAGATGCGGTCAGCCCAGGGCAAATGGGGCGGCACCCGCACGGCACCACCCATCACGGAGACCGACATCCGGCGCTGGGCGATGGCGACCTACTATCCGCAGCAGCCGCCCCGGATCTACTGGGACGCGGACTACGCGGCGACGACCCAGTGGGGCGGCATCGTTGCACCCCCGGACTTCAACCCCTTCGCATGGCCCGTGGAACGACCGAGGGGCGGCTCGCCCGGCCTTTCGGGCCGCCGACCGGACGGAAAGCCGCTCACCGGCATGAACGGCGGCCAGACGGACACCTATGGAGTCCCAATGCGTCCGGGGGATGTCGTCAGCGCGCGCAGTCGACTCCTCGATTGGTGGGAGCGCGAGGGGCGCCTAGGGCATACTCTGTACGTGCGCACCGAGATCGAGTGGCGCAACCAGGACGACGAACTCGTCCGGACGCGGATGTCGATCTCGATCCGCTACTAGCGAGGAGACCATGGCCATCGACTTCGACAAGGTTGCGCTCGGCGACAAGCTCCCCGAATGGTCACGGCGAACGGGTTTCGCGGAATGGAACCGCTACGCGGCGGTCAACGAGGAGTTCGTGCCGTTCCACATGGACGATGAGGCCGGCCGACGCGCCGGCAACGAGCAAGGCGCGTTCGGCATGGGCAACCTGCGCTACGCCTACATCGTGAACGCGCTGCACGACTGGATCGGCGACGACGGCATCGTGCGCGAGGTCGGCTGCCAGTACCGGGCCATCAACCAGAAGAACGACGTGTTGACGGTGGTCGGCGAAGTCACCGAGAAGACGGTTGTGGACGGCGAGAACCGCGTTCGCCTCGACATCAACGTCGTGAACCAGGACGGCGGGGTGACCTGCCCCGGACACGCCGTCGTCGTGCTTCCCTGAAGACTACCGACATGAGCTACGCATCGACCGCCGCGCCGTCGGTGCGGACGATACTCGACGCCGACAGCCACCTGATGGAGCTGCCGGACTTCCTGTCGCGGCACGTCGAGCGATCGATGCGCGAGTGCATTCCCACGCTGGACGAGATCCGCTTGGCGGACGTTGGCGAGCGGATGCGGTCCTACCGCGATGCCCGTGAACATGCGCCGGAAACCGTCGCCGAGCTTATGGCTCTTGGCGACCGAATAACCCGCGGGCCCAAATGGCACGACGCCCTCGGTGCCTTCAACGGCCGGGAACGCGGCCTGGCTCTGGATCTCCTTGGTTTCGAACGCCAAGTGGTGTTCTCGTCGTTCTGCGCCACCAAGATTTTCACGAATCCGGACCCGGCCGTAAGCCGGGCCACGGCAGCTGCCCACAACCGTGCCATGGCCGAGTTCTGCGACGGCGATTCCCGCCTGATCGGCATCGCCATCGTGCCGTTGGACGAACCGGATTCCGCCCTCGCGTTGATCGACGAGGCGCTTGAGTTGAACCTGGGCGCGGTATGGACTCCGTCCCGCGCGCCTGGCGACCGTTCCCCCGGCCATCCGCTTCTCGATCCGATCTGGCGACGCCTCGAAGAGACCGGCAAGCCGTTCATCCTGCACGTCGGCAGTTCGTCGCTTAGCGTTCCGGACGAGTGGATGAACGACGGCCACCCGGACCGCAGGAGCGCCCGCGGCGGCGTCGAAGTAATCGGTTCGAAGGACCTCACCGTCATCTTCCACTCTGCCCAGCGTTTCATCTCGGCGCTGGTGCTGGACGGCGTGCTGGAGAAATTCCCCAAGCTGAAGGGCGGCATCATCGAACTCGGCGCCGGCTGGGTGCCGGATACGATCCGCCGCCTTGACCACGCGGTGGACATCTGGGCGCGCTCCGAGCCCCACCTCGGCGAGTTCCGCCGCAAGCCTTCCGAACAGTTCCGGGAACAACTGCGTTTCACGCCCTACCCGTTCGAAGACGTTGGGGCGCTGATCCGCGAGTCGATGCCCGAACTGTACCTGTTCTCGTCCGACTATCCCCACGCGGAGGGCGGGCGGGACCCAATCGGGCGGTTCAGCCGTGCGCTCACCGGGGTTGCCGAGGCAGACCGGATACGTTTCTTCGCGGGCAATTTCCGGGATCTGTTCGGGGCCGGCACCGGTGTTGCGGCTTGAAGCCCGTCCGAACCGTCATGCAGATACTCCTTACCGTCGTCGGCGCCTATCTGGGTGCATGCGCCCTGCTGTGGGCGTTCCAGGAGAGGCTGATCTTCTATCCCCGGTCCATTGGTCATCCGCCCCCGAATCCACCGGCGGCGCCCATCGAGATAGCGCGTCCCGACGCCGTGCTGCGCGGATGGGTCGTCAACGCGGCGTCGGATGGGCCGCTGATCGTCTATTTCGGCGGCAACGCCGAGGAAGTGTCCCGCAACACCCGCAACTGGTCGCGTCGAGCCGCGACCACCGTGCTGGTGAACTACCGCGGCTACGGCAACAGTACCGGCAAACCCGGTGAAGCCGTCCTCTGCGCCGACGCGGTCGCGATCAGCGAGTGGGCGCGGGCTCGGTTTCCCGACCGGCCGCTCGTCCTGTTCGGACAAAGCCTCGGATCGGGTATCGCCGTGCTGGCCGCCGCTGCAGTGCGACCCGACGCGTTGATCCTGATCAGCCCCTACCGAAGCATCCAGCATGTTGCCCAGCGCGTCCTGCCCTTTGTGCCCGCCCGGATGCTGCTCCGCCACCGATTCGACGCCGAGACCGCCGTGGCCGACCTGCCTCGTACATTGG
>JAPPKV010000406.1 GCA_028819775.1 Gammaproteobacteria bacterium
GCGCCGGCGGCGAATTCGCCAAGGGCCGGTTCGCCGCCTACTCGGAAATCGCCGTGCGACGGGAACTCACCCGGGACGCCCAATCCGCGTACTACCTGAACGGCACGCGTTGCCGACGCCGCGACGTGGCCGATGTCTTCCTAGGGACGGGGATTGGACCGCGCAGCTACTCGATCATCGAACAGGGCATGGTCTCCCAGTTGGTGGTGGCCAAGCCCGAGGAACTCCGGACCTACCTTGAGGAGGCCGCGGGAATATCCAAGTATCGCGAGCGGCGCCGGGAGACCCACAATCGCATCAAGCACACCGTTGACAACTTGGAGCGGCTCACCGAGCGGACGGACGAACTTGGCCGCCACTTGGCGCATCTCAAACGCCAGGCGAAGGCTGCCGAGCGCTACCGCGAGTTCAAGGACCAGGAGCGGCGCCTCTCCGCGGAACTGCACGCCCTGCGGCTCGGGGTGATCGGTGCCGATTTGACAGCCAAGGAGTCGCATATCGGCACCTTGGGGGCCGAACACGAACGCGCCCTCGCAGTGCGCACGGACCTCGACGCGGCGCTCGAACGCAACCGTGCCGCGCAGGCTGAACTGAACACCGAGTTGGGCGCCGTGCAGGGCCGCTGGCATGGCGCCGGTGCCGATGCCGCGCGCCTGGAGCAGGGCATCGAATACAACACGGAGCGACAGGCGCGGTACAAACGGGATCTCGAGGACCTGACGACGCGGCATCGGGATACCAAGGAGCAACTCGATGCGGATTCGGCGCGCATCAAGGATCTCAACGCGAAACTCGCTGCCAAGGCGCCCCGGCTGGCGGACAGCGAAGCCGAGGATCGAGCCGCCGCCGCCCGGCTTGCGGATGTCGAGGAACGCCTGCGTCGCGGCCAGCGCGCCGGGGAGGATCATGCCGGCCGCCTCGGCGACAACAATCGCGAGACCGAGGTCAGGCAGAGTCGGATCGAACACGGCGAGAAGGTGCTGCAGAGTCTGCGCGCGCGGGCTGGCGCGCTGGAGGCCGAACCCGGCAGCGTCGTGGATGCCGGGGTCGAACGCCTGGCACGGCAGATCGAGGATGCCGCCCGCCGCGTCGATGCGCTTCGCGCCGACCTCGCTGCCAATACCGAAGCGCTTACAGATGCTCGCGAGGAACGCTCGCTCAGGGAACGCGCGCGCGACGACGCCCGAAGCGAGGCCCAGCGACTGCGGGCCGAGTTGGCCAGTCTCGCGGCGGTGCAACGCGCCGCCGTGGGAAGGACACCGGACGTGTCGGAGAGCGGGCGTTGGCTTCGTGAGCATGGTTTGAGCGATGCACCGAGGCTGGGCGAGCGTCTCGACGTTTCGCCTGGCTGGGAGTTGGCCGTCGAGGCGGTGCTGGGCGGCTTCGCGGATGCCGTCGCGGTCGACGAGACCGGCGCGTTGGCCAATGATCTCTCGAGTCTAGAAGGCGGTGGGGTGACGCTTTACGAGGCTGTTCCGTCATCGACCTCGGAATTGGTTCTGTCATGCGAGCGGCAAGGCCCTCGCGCTCCCCTTCCACCGCTCTCCGACTTCGTGGACAACGCGGTGGGTTCCCTCCTCGATGGCGTATTCGCAGCGGATTCGATCGACGAAGCGCTGTCGCACCGTTCGGCACTCGGCCCGGGTCAGAGCATCGTGACCAGGAACGGCGTTTGGATGGGTGCCGACTGGATCCGCCTCGGCACGACGCCGGCGAAGGACGACGGCGTGGTGGCACGGGCGCGGAAAATAGAACGCCTAGAAGCCACCTGCAAGGAAGCCGATGCCCGGTTCGAGGAGCGGGACAAGCGTCTGGACGAAACCCGCGACCGTCTGCTCATCCTCGAAGAAGAGCGCGAGACGGTCCAGGCCCGTTGCACGGACCATGCCGAGGAGTTGTCGCGGGTAACGCTAGAGCACGATGTCCGCCAGGTGCGGATGGAAGAGGCGGACGCCCGGGCGCGGCGCAACGCGGCCGAACGGGACGAGATTCGATCCCAGATTGAAGACGAGACGAAACTGCTCGCGGATTGCCGGGACCGGCTCACCGGACTCGTCGAAGCTGACGCGAAACTGCGGGCCGAGGGCGAAGTCCTGCGCGAGATCCGCGACCGCGAGACTGCGGAACTGGAACAGGTGCGCCAAGATGCCCTGGCGACGCGCGATGCCTTGCATGCGTTGCGCGGCGAATACCAGGGCATGAGGGCATCCGTCACGGCCAGCGAGACAGCGCGCCAGCGCCTGCTGGACCAACGTCGTGACTTCGATGCCCGTATCAGGGAACTGCGCGCGGGCATAGCCGAAGTCGAGTCGGTAATCCCCGGCCAACGCGACGACCTGCGAAGAAAATCGGCCGAACGGCGCGATCTCGAGGGCCGGCTCGCCGAGCTGCGACGCCGGTCGGAGCGTGTTGAGGTCGAACTCCGGGAGGCGACGGTGCAGCGCGCCGATGCGGATGCCGCGGTCGAGTCGGGGCGAAGTCTCTTGGAGGAGGCGCGCGTCGAACGGGAAAGACTGGTGGCGAACCGCGACAACGTCCAGGCTCAACTTGCCGAGACGAGCATCGACCTGGTTGATGCGCAACGCGGGCTGCCGGCGGATGCGACAGAGGACGCCTGGGTCGGATCCCTCACGCGATTGGCGGCAAGGATCACGCGTTTGGGACCCATCAACCTCGCGGCGATCGACGAGTACGACGAGAGGTCGGAGGAGAAGCGGAACCTCGATGCCCAACGCGAGGACCTAGAGTCAGCTCTCGCGACGCTTAGGAGCGCCATCCGACGGATCGATCGCGATACGCGAACCCGGTTCAAGGACACCTTCGAACGGGTCAACGAGAACCTGCAGGGGTTGTTCCCGAGGATCTTCGGCGGCGGGAACGCGCGCCTCGTGCAGACCGGCGAGGATTGGCTGGACACCGGCGTCGCGCTAATGGCCCGCCCCCCAGGCAAACACCCCACGGTCCACCAACTCTCGGGGGGCGAAAAGGCGATGGCCGCCGTTGCCCTCATCTTCTCGATATTCCAACTCAATCCGAGCCCGGTCTGCCTTCTGGACGAGGTAGACGCACCCTTGGACGACACCAACGTCGTCCGGTTCGGTGATCTCATCCGCGAAATGTCGGCCGACGTGCAATTCGTCGTCGTCACGCACAACAAACAGACCATTGAAATGGCGGACCACCTCCTGGGCGTAACGATGCAGGAGGCAGGCGTATCGAGACTGGTATCTGTGGACATGGAAGGGGCTGCTCGAATGGCAGCGGGATAGCGTTGAGGGTTCCCATATGGATATGAAGAGCTACATCCTAGTTGGCGGCGGATTGCTGATCTGTCTTGTTCTGCTTCACGCACTCGTTTCGGCCTGGCGTGCGAATCGGCCAGTAACGCATGCCGACGGGGTGGACGTTGACCCGGACGTCGTCGACCTGGAAGCCGAAGACGGCGCAGAGATTCTGTGGAGCGAGGATGCCCAGGCCGAACTGGTCGGCGAACCGGTGGTCGAAGAATTCACTGCCGATGAAGAACCGGGCCCACCCGTCTTGATGGAGTCTACGACCGCAATGGACGATACGACAGCAGCCGCTGGTGTCGAGACGGCGTCAGTGTCCCCGTCCGAGACGGAGTCGAACCTCGACGAAACGCCGCCCCTCGACGAAACGACGGATACGCAGGAACCGATCGACGACGGTCCGGAGATCCTGCGCAAGGGTCGCCGAATCGAGATAGCCGGCAAGCGGACGGAACCCACGGTACCGCGGGCGATGCGCCCCGAGTTCCACG
>JAPPKV010000038.1 GCA_028819775.1 Gammaproteobacteria bacterium
CGCCCCTACGGAACGTGCGTCGCCAGTCTGACCCAAGGCCTCGCTGCTCAGTGAACGAAGCGGATCGCATCCAGCTCGGCGTCGCGGAGTGCCAACGCTTGTCGTCGAGCCTCGCGATCATCGGGCACGGCAGCAAGGCGTTGCTGGGGCCGCTCAAGGGTGAGGACACGCTGTCCACGCAGAGCCTGTCGGGAATCATCGACTACCGACCCGAGGAGTTGGTCGTAACCGCTTGGGCCGGCACGTCACTCGGCGAACTGACGGAAACCCTCGCGGAGAAGCGCCAAATGCTGCCCTTCGACCCGCCGCGTTTCGACGGTATCGGGACGCTCGGCGGCGCATTGGCGAGCGGCCTGTCCGGTCCGGCCCGGCCCTGGCGCGGCAGTGTCCGGGACGCCGTGCTGGGCGTCGAGATCGTCAACGGCCGCGGCCAGCGGCTGCGTTTCGGGGGCAGCGTGATGAAGAACGTCGCGGGCTACGACGTCTCCCGGCTCATGGTCGGCGCCCGGGGCACGCTAGGCGTCATTCTCTCGGCGAGCGTGCGGGTGCTACCCATGCCGGCGACCGAGGCAACGCTTGCCGTTAAGTGCGACGCCAGGGAAGCCGGACGGCTGGTTCGGGACTGGGCACGCCGACCGCTTCCGATCACGGCCACGTGCTACCTCGCGAACACACTGCACCTGCGCCTTTCGGGCAGTGCCGCCGGCGTGGCCAGTGCGCGTTCGGTGTTGGGCCTCGGCGAATCCGGCGACCCGCAGTTGTGGGCCGCCGTTCGCGATCACGCGCACCCGTTCTTCGCGGATTCCGCCGGGACCATCACCCGGGTGTCGCTGCCGCGGGGGTCGCGATTCGACGCCGAAGGCGCGTTGATCGAATGGGGCGGATGTCAAGCCTGGTCCCCTGGCGGGCCGGTCGAACCGCCGGACGGCGGGTTTGCCACGACGTTTTCGCCGGGCCGGCAACCGTCGACCCGCCCGCTTGCCCGTGCCGGGACCGCCAAGGTGACGGCGCGCCTGAAGGAGGCCTTCGATCCAAGCGGCGTACTCAACCCCGGTGTCGAGCCCTAGTGTTCGGATTCCGAACTAACGTGACAATGCTGACAACGTCTCGGAAGCCTCCGACGCAAGACAAATGGTGGAGTGCCGCCTTGGAAGACCGGAACATAGGCATGGTTCACATCAACGTGTCGTGTGCAACTCCATGCCTCGTTATTTCGGAAGCGGCACACTAGATGCGTACCGAGATTCCGGAAGCGACCCTCGCCACGGACCGGGGACATCGCGCCAACGCCATCTTAAGGACTTGCGTGCATTGCGGCATGTGCAACGCGACCTGTCCGACCTACCAGGTGCGTGGCGATGAATTGGACGGGCCGCGCGGGCGCATCTACCTCATCAAGGGCCTGATCGAATCCGGCGAAGCGAACGCCGTGGCGAGGACCCACCTCGACCGCTGCCTGACCTGCCGAGCCTGCGAGACCACCTGCCCCTCGGGGGTACGCTATGGGGAACTCGCCGAGATCGGGCGCGAGGTTCTCGAAGAACAACAGCCCAGTCGGAGCCTGCTGAGCCTGCTTCTGCTTGGTATCGTACCGAGACCGGACCTCTTGGCACCGCTCGTCGCCTTGGCACGGCCGTTTCGACGCCTGCTGCCTCGCCGCCTGCGCCGCCTGCTCGAACCACCGCCGCGCCATCGCCCTTTGCCGGGGCGCGGTCGCGTGTTGCTCATGCAGGGTTGCGTGCAGCGCGTCGTTACGCCGGAAGTAAACGCTCACTTAGCCGGTCTGCTGGAAGCGCGAGACATGGCCCCGTTCGTCTCCGATGCCGAGCAATGCTGCGGGGGCTTGGCCTTGCACTCCGGCAGGACGACGGCCGCACGCTCGCTCATGCGCCGCAACGTAGGGAAACTGGCAGCGGACGACATCGATGTGGTCATCTCCACGGCCACCGGCTGTGGCGTGACCCTCAAGGACTACGGCCGGGTGTTGGGTGACGACGCGGCGATGCGGTTCGCGGCCAAGGTTCGAGACGTGGCGGAAGTGCTAGGCGACTTCGACTTCCGCAAGAACCCGGTCGATGGCCGGGAAGTCGAGACCGTGGCCTGGCACCCGCCGTGCACCTTGCAGCACGGTCAACGGCTGACCGGATTGGTGGAGCGGATCCTGACATCCACGGGATACCGACTGGTGTCCGTCGCGGATCAGCATCTCTGCTGTGGATCGGCGGGATCCTACAGCCTGCTGCAGCCCGGCATGGCCAGCGAGCTCAAGGAACGCAAGGCGCGGGCGCTCACCCGGCATGACCCGGACGTCGTCGCGACGGCGAACATCGGCTGCCAGACGCACTTGGCGGACGCGGTCGGCGTGCCCGTGGTGCATTGGCTGGAGTTGCTGCGCTGACGCGGACTGCCTACGGGTGCGGGACGGGCCCCGTCCCCTACGGAATGCCCCGGCACGCGGCGGAAACCCCGTAGGGGCGGGGCTATCGCGCCCGATAGGGCTCGCCCCCGCCCGCGCCGGACACTGTCATTGCCTGTGAACCAGGGACGGGACAAGCCCGGGACAAGCCCGTCCCCTACGGTTCGTCCGGTGCCTTCCAGCGGTTGCGGATTCCCTCGGCGGTCTCTAGGTCGCCCTGGGCCTCCCGCGCGTCGGCGATCACCAGCCAGGCTTCGCGCTCGTCGGCGCTGCGGGCGGTCAGGAACAGCAGGGCCTTGCGGGCGCTTTGTTCCGCCATCGCCGCTTGGCCGTCGCGCAAGCGGAGCACGGCCAGTTGCAGCCAGAGCTCGCCGCGTCGGGGCTCGATTCGGATCGCCTGTTCGATGGTGGCGGCGGCCTCCCTGGGCGAACCCGCGGCCGCACGGTCCCGAGCCTCGTCGACCAGTGCCCTCGTGATGGCCGTCGGGGGCTCAAGCGCGGGGGGTGGCGGTGGTGGGGGTTCCTCCGCCGGCACCTCGATGACGACGGGCTGCACAGAGGGTGCCGGCGGTGGCGGGGGCGCAGGGTCCCGCTCGGGAGGCGGTGGCGCTGGCAGCAACGAACAACCCGCAGCGACCAAGCCGATGGCGGTCGTGAACGCCAATCGGTTCACGGTGACCCTCGGAAGGCATCCAGGGATTCCATCACCACGTCCCAGGCGCGTTCGGCGTCGATTTCGTAGGCCACGTTCGCATTCGCTTGGTCCCGCCGTCGGCTGACACGCTGGTCGACGACGGTCATCCCCCGGGTCAGGGTTCCCGCCAGTTCAACGGCAACGGCTCGCGGTCGGGTCTGAAGGAGGTGGGGGTGGGTTATCGCCAGCACCGCGCAGGGGTCGTGCATGGCGGAAGCGCGGTGGCCAATGAAGGTCTCCATTCGATCGTGCAGGTAGTCGAAGATCTGCGCGGCGAACGTGGCCTTGGGCGTACCGGCGTCCCGAAGTCGCTCGGTAAGCGCATCGCTGGTCTGGAACTGGTGGGTTAGGTTGAGACCGCACATGGTGATCTCGGCACCGGATTCGAAGACCTTCGCCGCCGCTTCCGGATCGGCGAAGATGTTGAACTCGGCGACCCGCGTGGCGTTTCCGACATCCGTGCTGCCGCCCATGATCGATATGCCGGCGATGCGTTTCACCCAGGTCGGGTCCCGGTCAACGGCGTGGGCGAGGTTGGTCAGCGGCCCCACGGCGACCACCGTGATGTCCGGTTCCGCGACATCGAGCAGGTAGCCTACGGCGTCGTCGCCGACGATGGTTCGTTGGTGGGCAAGTCGGTCCACGCCGCCCAGTCCGGACTCGCCGTG
>JAPPKV010000280.1 GCA_028819775.1 Gammaproteobacteria bacterium
TCGAGTAGACCGGCTTGAAGAAGACCAGGTTCGCCACCTCGGGAATGTCGATGCCTGTGTCGAGCATGTCCACCGAGATGGCGATGTGCGGCGCGTTGTCCTTCTGTGCGAAATCGTCGAGGAGGCTCTGCGCATAGGTCGCATGGCTGTCGATGACTCGCGCGAAGGATCCCTTGTGCTGTGGGTAGTGGTGATTGAATCGCTCCTTGATGAACTGCGCGTGCGTGTGGTTGCGAGCAAAGAGGATCGTCTTGGCCAGCCGATCCCCGCCGTCGACGGTGTGGCCATGCTCCATCAGGTGTTGAAGCACCTTGTCTACCGTGTCCTTGTTGAAGAGCCAGTTGTTGATGGCGGCGGCATCGACCCTGTCCGGCAGACTGCTCTCGTCCACGTCATCGCCCCAGTCCAGGCTCTCCCACTGTTCCCGCTCCTCGTCGCTGAGCGAGTCGTAGTCGATGCCTTCGCGGGGAAACTTCAGGTCCATCTGCTGCACCCGCGGTGGCACCAGGAAGCCGTCCGCGACGGCGGTCTCCAGTTCGTAGGCGTCTGTCGGCACGCCCCGCTCCAAGTCAAAGAGTGCGTAGGTGTTCCTGTCTACCTGGTCCCTTGGTGTCGCGGTCAGACCGACCAGCAGCGAGTCGAAGTAGCGAAAGATCGCCCGTACTTCTGGTACACCGAGCGATGCGCTTCGTCGATGATCACGAGATCGAAGTGCCCGACGCCGAACCGCGCCTCGCTGCCGGTCGTCGCGTTGATCAGCCCCATCATCGTCGGATAGGTGCAGACGTAGACCCGACCCGTCGCGTTCCTCTCGGTGACGAGGTTGACCGGGCTGGACTGGGGCAGGTGTGCCTTGAACGCACTGACGGCCTGGTTCACCAGCGACACGCGGTCGGCCAGGAACAACGCCCGCTTCACCCAGCGCGCCCGTTGCAGCAGGTCCACCAGAGCGATCGCCGTACGTGTCTTGCCGCTGCCGGTGGCCATCACCAAGAGCGCCTTGCGCCGCGCTTGTGCAAACTGGTCCGCGATACTGCCGATGGCCCGTTTCTGGTAGTACCGCTCGACGATGTCGTTCCTCACCTGCGACACATCGAGCGGGGCGCGTTGGTCTCGGTGGATGATCAGGGACGCCAGCTCGTCCTTCTTGTAGAACCCGGTGACCGGACGTGGCGGGTAGGCCAGATCATCCCACAGGTAGGTCTTGTAACCGTTGGTGTAGAAGATGACCGGCCGCTGGCCGTGCATCTCCTCCAGGCAGTCGGCGTAGAGCTTCGCCTGCTGCTTCCCGACTTCCGGATCGACGGTGGTCTCTTTCGCCTCCACCACGGCCAGCGGCTTGCCGTCGTCTCCCCACAGGACATAGTCGGCATAGCCGATGCCCGACTTGTTCGGCATGCCCGTCACTTCGTATTCGCGATCCCGTTTTCGATCCAGCGGCCAGCCGGCACGTTCCAGATCGAGATCGATGATGAGGGTGCGGGTCCTGTCCTCGTTCCAGTCATGGGTCTCGGGGACGCTCTCGTTCTCCACCTTGGTGGCCGCGAGGCGCTCACGCAACGCTTCTAGTTCGTTCTCGATCTCCTTGTGGGCCTCCTCCGCCGCATCCCGCTGGTCCTTCAGGTCCTCCAGCTCCTGGACGCTGGCTGGGGTGGTGGCCGGTTCCACTCTCGGGACAAAAGATTCGTCGAAGGCCTTGCCCTGCAGGCTTTCCGCGCCCTTGCGCAGGTAGGTGCGGCCGGTCCAGTAGAGGACGTGAGAAAGCTCCCGCATGACATCCAATGCCTTCTCTGGCGTTGGCGGCTTGATGCCGTGGACCGCGACGTTGCCCGCCCGTCGGACGAATTCAGCTTTCTGCCAAACGACCTCCGGTACGAGTTCGCGAAATGCAGGGTCGCTGATGTAGCCGTCTAAATTCGTGACCTTCGGTGGTTTTAGAGCCTTCTCGACCTTGTAGATACGCTTGAGCAGGCGCTCCAGTGCGTGCCGGGCATGGAAGCAGGACGCCCGTGGATCGCCGAAGACATGCCGCTCCGCAAAGCTAGCACTCTCCGCCACATGCGGAAACTCCTGGTTCAGGAACGAGAAGTTCTCAGAGACTTCCATAGCGGCTCAGAGGTCTCCCCGGAACGAACGAGATTGCAGGGAGGAAAAAAGAGTGTCCAGTTCGGCTAGGTGGGCGCGTTGACTGGCCATCTGTTGTTCGACGGATTGGACGATGGCTGCGAAGCGATGTTGGAGATTGAGAGGGGGTAGCGGGACAACCAGTGCCTTGAGTCTGGTCGTGTTCAAGAAGGAGTAGGACCTATCATCACCTGATGTTCTCAGGCCAGGTAGTCGCTCGCCGCAGAAGGTATAGAGGCAGGTGAAGTAAACAGGCGACATCGCGCTGGGATTGAGCGTCAATCGAATCAGGTTCGTACCAATTATTGACTTCTCCACTGTTGGAGACGCCACGCACATTCGGCCAACGGTGCCCGCGCGTGAAATCAGAATATCGCCGGGTTCGACCGAGTATCGACACAGTCGTGCGAACTTCTCTGGGGTAATGAAGAGGCTTCCCTCCTGAATGAACTGATTCGGCTGGACATTGTCGATGCCCCAAACTGGGATACCGTCCTCAACGTACTCATGTCTCTTGAGCGCACTGCCAAATGGTCCGCAGCAAGTTCCGGGGCGTGTCGTGCTAAAGTAATCCTCTAGTCGGGCGACGTGCCACCCCATGGGATTCGCGACCGGGTCGCCGAACATGTCGAGGAAGATGGATTGGAGTAGCGTGTCGAGCTGGCAAAGAGCCTCCCGGCGCTTAGCCCTCAAGATGTCCGCCGCATCAAGAACCCCCGCAATCCGCTTCTGCTCGGCGAGGTTCGGAAGGGGAATCGCCAGGTTGGCGACGGTATTCCGGGTTACGCCTTTGATTGTCGCACCACGCGCGAGACGCTCAAGGTGCGGTTGTTTCGTTCTGAGGAAGTGGACAAGATACGACCTATCCAGGCAACGAGGGTCAGGTGTGATCGCGGTAATGTCCTGACTAAAACAGAGTTATGTCGCCGCCAGCGCCACCTTGCCGACGCTGGTACGCGTGACCAAAAGCACTGTTCCGGCAGGAACCCGGTTCGTTGCGGACTCTCTGATCGCGTCCTGCGTAATGAAGCTGCGCGCAGTGTCGGCTCGCGGACCGGAAATGTCGGCGCCCGTGATCCATGGGACATCCCCTTGGTAGTAGCGCGCTACTCTGCGGCTGGGTGTACCGCCATTCAGGAAAGAGCAGATCAGGCCGAGCGTGGTCATCGCCTGAGCATCCCCTCCAGCTCCTTCATTCCTCGCTGAATCTCCTCCTCCAACGCTCCTAACCGCCCCAGGATCACCTTCGGCGCGTCGTGCTCCAACGCCTCGTACTCCATCTCCTTGTAGCGGTTGATGGAGAGGTCGTAGTCATTGCGGGCTATCTCGACCTTGGGCACGAGGAAGCTCTGGTCCGTCCGGGTCCGGTTGTGCTCCGACACGCGGTTCCGCCAACGGGCGAGGATGTCGGCAACGTCGCTGTTGTCCGGTTGTGGCGTGCGTTTGTCGTCGAGGGAAAAGCCGTCCGCATGCATGTCGTAGAACCAGACGTCGTTGGTACCGCCGGAGTTGGTCTTGGTGAACAGCAGGATAGCGGTGGAGACCCCGGCGTAGGGCTTGAAGACGCCAGAGGGCATGGAGACGATGGCGTCCAGCTTCTGCTCCTCGACCAGGATCGTGCGCAGGGTCCTGTGCGCCTTGCTCGACCC
>JAPPKV010000387.1 GCA_028819775.1 Gammaproteobacteria bacterium
TTCGAATCCAGCACAACATCCCCGGCGTGCGGCGCGTGTTCTTCCTCATGGACCTCCCGGGCGAACCGTACACGACCGGAAGGCGTATCGAGCGGATCCGCGACGGGTTCGAAATGCGCGGCGTCGGCCTCGTCTATCCGGACGGCCGCCGGGCCCTTTCGCACATCGACCTCAACGCCAGAGTCGGCGACATCATCGCGCTCGTCGGCCCTACGGGTGCCGGGAAGACCACCCTCGCGCACCTGCTACCCGCGTTCCACGCACCCACCGAAGGCACGCTCACGATCGACGGTGTCGACGTGTCGAGGATTTCGGTCGCAAGCCTGCGCAGCCAAGTCGCCTACGTATTCCAGGAAACGCAGCTATTCTCCGACTCCATCCTCGACAACATCCGCTACGCGAAACACGACGCCATGCTCCCGGAAGTGGAACGCGTCGCCCGAATCGCGGGTGCACACGACTTCATCGCAGGGCTTCCTGACGGCTACAACACGCGACTGGGCACGGTGACCAGCAAACTGTCGGTCGGTCAGAAGCAACGCATCGCCATCGCCCGCGGGCTTCTTCAGGACGCGAGCATCCTGATCCTCGATGAACCCACATCCGCCCTCGACCCCGAAACCGAGTCCTACCTCGTCGACGCCCTCGAAGAGGCCGCGAAGAAAAAGCTGGTAGTCGTCATCGCGCATCGGCTCTCGACCGTTGCGCGCGCCGACAGGGTCGTGTTTCTCGAGGCGGGTAGGATCGTCGAACAAGGCCCGCCCAAGGACCTGCTCAGTAATCCGAACGGCCGTTACCGGACGTTCGTCGAACTGCAATCCGCTTGACTTCCGTCCCCCGCTAGCAAACGCCCGTCGCTCCCAATGGGCCGCTTCGCCTTCGACATGCGACCGATTGAGAAGCCATCGAGCAGGACCCATCGAGAAAGGACACCCACCGTCCGGTTTCAGACCGGTTGGGGTGGCGTGCCGATGGGACACCCACTGTGGCGTGCCGATGGGACACCCACTGTGGCGTGCCGATGGGACACCCACTGGGCATGCCGATGGTGGGCATGCCGATGGGACACCCACTGTCCGGCTACACGCCGCTAGTTGGGCACACCCACGCATTGACGCCCTATGTCGGCGGGACGCAGGGGCGTGCCGCTGTGCGCCGATGGAACACCATCCTCCGGGTGCTGGTCCGACGGGAACCCCGATAGGGATCGACCGCAGTGCTACGGGCCGCTGATAGACACAAACGATCGTTTGCGTACGGTCGTGTCGGCGGTCCAACAACCACGCATGATGGTTGACGACCGACACACTCGATGGCGTTTTGATTACGCAGATTCCAGTGATTTCTCACGCGGCTAGCGGCGATCAGCCGTCGCGCCACAGATCCATACTCGACGACAATCGATCCATGACTCGACCGCGATCCGAAATTGTCGACCGCGAGAACGGCGGCATCTACCACCTCGGCTCCCGCTGCGTCCGCCGCGCCATGCTCTGCGGCCGGGATCCACATACCGGCCGCGATTTCTCCCACCGCCGTGCCTGGATCGAAGACCGCCTGCTCGAGCTCGCCGAGCTGTTCACCCTCCACATCTGCACCTACGTGGTCATGTCCAACCACTACCACATAACTGCCAACTACACGCCTCAGGAACGTCTCGAACTCGACGACGAGGAAGTCGCCCGCCGCTGGCTCCGCTTGTATCCACCCAAACAGCCCGACGACCTCGAGCCCAGTGTTGCGGCGTTGCTCGACGACCCAGACCGGCTCGTAGTCCTTCGCGACCGTCTGGGTGACCTTTCCTGGTACATGCGCTGCCTCAACGAGCCTATCGCCCGCCGCGCGAACCTCGAGGACGACTGCACCGGCCGTTTCTGGCAGGGTCGTTTCCGTTCCAAGGGCGTCCCCGACGACCACTCCATGTGGGCGTGCATGGCCTATGACGACCTCAACCCAATCCGTGCCGGCATGGCCGAAAACGTCGACGACGAGGAACACACCTCCCTACAGAGACGCCTCGAGGAAGCAGAGGACGAACCCGAACGCCTCGACGAACCGATGGCACCCCTCGCTCGCCGGGACGGCAGGGTAGCCAGCGTGCCGCCTCCGGCACCGCGCCTAGACATGACACTGCGAGAGTACCGCGACTTCGTCGAGTGGACCGGCGGCATCCTCCACGATGCCCCAGCCACCGTCCCAAAGGAGCGCGCCCCGCCTATCGGCATCGGCGACCCCAAAGCGTGGCTCGACCTAGTGATGTCTTGTCGCCAGCGAATCCCCGCCCGCACTCTGCCACGCTGGGCCCGCGCGGCCGCCTAAGTTCGAGGACCCGGCCGCGCGTCCCTCGCGTCGCCCACGCAAAACGCACACTACGAAAGCGGGCCGCAGGCGACTCTGTCGGTAGCGGTGCGTCGTCCCGAATCCGTTGAGCACGACCGACACGTGCTGGTGGAGACTCCCAGATGCGACAGCAGTGGGCGCGGGGCGTCCCATTTCCAGCGAGGTTCCGAATCCACGTCAGTGCCACTAGTGCGACGGGGGGTGGGTGTCCCATTTCGATGCCCCGGTGTCCCATTTCGATGCCCCCACTAGTGCGACGGGGGGGTGGGTGTCCCATTTCGACACCCCCCCATTTCGACGCCCCAATATCGACGGCCCCGGTGTGGTGGTGGGTGTCCCAATATCGCCAATATCGACGGCCCTGACTGTGTCTTGGGCTTCGGATCGAGAACTAGGGATTCGAGCTAACTCAACCCGAATGCCGACCGTGAGCGCAGCAGCGCGATGGTCGGGATGAGGAAGACGGCACCCGCGATTGTCCCCGCAGCCCAGCCGGCACCTTCGGGGTCGATGACGTTCCAAACGAACATTGCGACGGCGACTTGGGCCACGTAGACGGCGGCCCAAGGCCACATCCAGCGTTTCATCTTCCAGAACCCGTAGGCTCCAGCGGCGTAGATTAGCCAGTGCAAGGGTTCCGTCGCTTTGGCCCACCAGCCATGCAACGTGAATCCGAACCACACCTCTGCGTCCGCGGCGACGGGCTTCAGGAGTAGATCGAAGGGCACGTATACGAAAGTCATGTAAAGGCAGAAGACGAAGAGGAGATTCATCCACCAGCAGCGCTTCGCCCATTCGGCGGCGACCAATGCAGCAACTCGTCCCATGGATTCGACCCAAACCACCCGATGGGACTATCTTAGGGCGTCCGGGATCATGGTAGGAGCCAACGGATGAAACGCTTTGCCATTGTCGTCGCAGTCCTTGTCGTCGTTCTTTACGCCATCGCTATCGTTGTGCCCGTCGATCCCGAGGAGCGACGACCGGGTACGAGTCTTAGTGGCGACCTCGCCGACGAGCAGAATACCGATTGGGGGTTCGTCGAAGGGCGTACGCGCGCGTGGGTCGAGACGCACACCCGCTATCTTGTACCACATTCGATTACGGTTTCCGCTTGGTCCGACGAGGGGAAGCTCTATGTCGGCTGCCGGGATTGCGACACCAAGGTCTGGCCACGGAACGTGGCGCGAGACGATCGCGTGCGCATAAAGATCGGCGACTCGATCTACAAGCGACGCGCAATCCGGATCACGGACCCCGACGAGCGAGCGGCAGTGCTGGGCCCCGCCGCCAGCAGGCCGGGGTTCGCTGTCTTCCGGATGGATCCACGCTGAGCTTTGTCATCGACGCACTTATCGGGCAGAATGCGTGACCTCAAAGCGGGAATAGCTCAGTGGTAGAGCACAACCTTGCCAAGGTTGGGGTCGCGGGT
>JAPPKV010000161.1 GCA_028819775.1 Gammaproteobacteria bacterium
TATCGATGCTTCGCGCCAGCGGCGCGGGGTTGTCGTCGGCAGCGGGAAACCGCCGAGCCGCCCGCGCCCAGGCCAACAGTCCGCCGAGCAAGTGAACCCCGTGCACGCCCGTGATGAGATAGAAGAACGCACTCGCCGGATTCGCATAGGCGTAGTAGCCGAGTCCGAGCATTTGGTTCCACACCACCAGCTGGAGCCCAAGGAACACCAACGTGACCGCGCCGGCAGCGAAGAAGGCAAGCTTGGCCGTGCTCGTGTCACGCCGCTTCGATGCCCGCCTCGCCAATTCGAAGGCGAGACTAGCAAGGCCAAGCACCACCGTGTTGAACCACAACAGGGGCGGCTCCGGCACCGGTACCCAGTCGGACGCCTGGCCGGCCAGTTCCACCGGGTCGAGACGCATGTGGTACGCCGCGAAGAACAGGAAGAACAGCACGCCGACGATGGCGAGAAAGCAAACCAGCGCGACCTTCTGGTTCGCCGCCGAGTACGACGCCGTGCGCAGTTCGACGACGTTGCTCTCGTCGGGGATCCAAGGCTTCTGAGCCAGCGTCTTGAAGATGTTCATGGACGCGATTCTACGCCGATCGCCATTTCCAGGGGCTGCGCCATGCCGTCGTGATAACGCGTCGCACCCGTCGCGAAGCCGCTCGTGCGCAGGCGTACCGTCACCGTCGTCGCGCCTCGGTTCTCCCAGAACCATCCGTGGATGCCGGCGAAACGGGCGACGTAGGTTCCGGCGTCAGCGATGTCCCGGCCCTGGGCGAAACTCTCGGCAACGCCGGGCTCTGCGCCCTCCGGTTCGGCATGGACGTCGAACACCACTTCGCCGGTCGCGCTCCAGGCGTACACGAACCCGTCGCCGACGGCGAGATCGTATTTGAGCTCCACCGACTCGAAGGGGGCGAGTTCGAACTCGCGGAAGTCCTGAACGAGACGGGTGTCGGTGCGGTGCAGATCTTGAGGAGGACTACCCCCTAGGCCCGTAAGTCCCAAAGCACGGCCAACGCCCGTGGGGTCGATACCAAACTCTGCAGGCAGGATGAAGGCGACGAAGGCCACCGTTGCAACCACCAAAGCAGACACAGTGGCGAGGAGAACGCGTTTCACGAGTTGAGCATCCAACCCGCAAGTTGATACTCCGTCAGGACGAAGCCTGCGGTCATCAGGGTTGCGTTCACCCCGAATGCGGAGCGCTCGAAGCTCGGTTGTCGCCGCCACCAAAGCAGCAGGCCGACGACGCCTACCAAGGCGCTGAACTGGCCGAGTTCCACGCCCACGTTGAAGCTCACGAGGTTGGTCACCAGACCGTTGTCCGAGAGCGCGAGTTCCTGGACCTTGGTCGCGAGACCGAGGCCGTGGAACAACCCGAACACGAGAACGGCGGCCCGGGTACTCGGCGTGAATCCGAACACGCGCTCGAACCCCCCCATGTTTTCGAACGCCTTGTAGACCACGGAGAGTCCGATGATGGCGTCGACGATGTAGGCGTCAACCTTCCACTCCGCCAGCACCCCGGTGAGCAGCGTGATGCTGTGACCGAGGGTGAACAGGGATACGTAGAGCAGAACGTCCTTCAAACGATGGAGAAAGAACACGACGCCAACGAGGAACAGCAGGTGATCGAAGCCCGTCACCATGTGCTTGGCACCCAGGTAGGTGAAGGCCGGAATCGCTGGACCGTCCAGTGCTTCGACGTAGCTTGCATTGTCCTCGGAGATGGCGTGGCCGAAGGCGGTCGAGGCGCCGATCACCAAGAGCGGCAACAAGGCAACCGCCAGCCAAGCTTGGCGCGATCCGAAAGGCCCGTCCGAGTCGCGGATCGTCGCCTCGTTCCGTCCCTGGGACATGCTTCGCAATGCGACGGACGGCGCCCGAAGGATCATTCCTCGCCCCGGGCGTACACCTGGTGGCAAGCGAGACAGACGTTGTAGAGGTGTCCCCCGGCCTCGAACAGGGCGTCCGAGTCCTTGACATCCACGGCAGCCAGGGCTTCCTGCGCGACACGCGTCATGCCGCGCGAGAACTCGATCCAAGCCTCGGCATCGGTTTCCGGCGCCAGGTGCGGCAACAGCAGCAGGTTTCCGCTCTCCGCGAGGACGGCGGCGCTATGCCGAACCTGGTCCCAACCCTCCTCCGTCGTCGGCGTCAGGTCTTCCGTCCCCTCCGCCGTGAGAACCCAGCCCGCAGATCCCCAGATGACATCCGCTGCGGGGTCGAGCACCCAGGTCATCGTATCGTGCAGGTCGCCAACAACCTGTACGGGCAGTTCGTCGCCGGATTCCGGCGTGCACGAGAGGAGCAAGATGGCTGCCGCGGAGGCACCGACTATCCGACCCGCCATGGTTCGACCCCGGTAGCGAAGCGGCGCAGTTTAGTCGATCTGCGACGTTCGTGTTCCGAGCGGATGGGCGAATTGTCGGCAATCGGCCACACAGATTTCCGTCACTGCTCACAGGAGTGCGGGCCGATGTCGCACAGGGTGCAGCGAATCGATCTGGCACGATTGAGTAGGTAGAATTACCTATCCCGAGGACGCCATGGACGCCAACGTGGTCGACACGCTGAGGTTCGCCGATCGCCTGAAGGAGGCAGGCTTCGACCCGCCGAAAGCCGATGGACTAGCACGGGCACTAGGGGAGGAGCTAGGCGATCGCGTGCTCACCCGGATCGACCACGATGCCCTAGTCATGCGCATCGACGGCCTCGAGGCGAAGTTCGATGCAAAGTTCGAAGCCATGGAAGCCAAGTTCGAAGCCATGGAAGCCAAGTTCGATGCCAAGTTCGAAGCCATGGAAGTCAAGTTCGATGCCCGATTCGAGGGACTCGAGGCTAGGTTCGAGGGACTGGAGGCCAGATTCGAGGGGCTTGAAGCTACCTTCGTGGGGCTCGAAGCGAAGTTCGAGTCGTTGCATACGAACCTCAAGCTTCTCATGGCCGTGTTTGCGATCGGCTTTACGGTCGTCATCGGACTCGGCATGTACAACGTCGTGGCGTAGCCTGATCAAAGACGGGGCGCGAAACGCGACAAGGTTTGGCACTGCACAGCAGGGCCATCGCCTCAAACATTGGTCAAATCCGCGATGGATGACCGGACGCGCGTCTTGGGGACTCGGTCGGACGTCTTAGCCGAATCAATAACTTGCGATGAAATGCCATGTTGGCACGCGGGTTGCTCTATAGTTCCCAGCTAGTCGTTGAAGGGAGAACCAGCGGATGGGATTTTGGACGTTCTTGGGCCTTGTCGTGGTCTGCGGTTGTTTGCTGGAGGGGTACCGCATCCACGCCAAGTCGAAGTCTCGGACATCCAGGGCGGACGTTCTGCGCCTCGAAGCACGTCTTGCTGGACTGGAGAGTTCGGGGGACCTGGAAGAGCGGGTTCGGGCCTTGGAAGCCATCGTCACCGACCCGAAGTTCCACCTTGATCGCGAGATCTCGAAACTCGAGAAGTCGCCAGGCGCATCAGCATCCGATCCATCCGACTAGCCCCCGACGGAGCTGACGCCTCAATCCGAGTGAACGAGCTCTGGTTCGCATCGGCTGTTGACCTAGCGGCGCGCATCAGGGCCAGGGAACTGTCCCCCCTCGAACTCGCCCAGGCACTTCTCCAACGCATCGGCGAACACAACGGTCGCGTCAACGCCTTCACCCACCAGCCCGGTGATGCGTTCCTCGACCGAGCCAGACAGGCCGAGCGGGAAGTGATGGAAGGCGCGCCACTTGGGCCACTCCACGGCGTCCCGGTCACCATCAAGGACCTGCACGAACTCGA
>JAPPKV010000426.1 GCA_028819775.1 Gammaproteobacteria bacterium
CAGACGGCTCGCACGCGCCCGCAGGGGCGCGCACTCGCCGTCTGGCCCCAGCCCCCACCGTCCCAGGACTCCGCGCCTTGCAGCGGCACTTCGTGCTGCTTCTGCGGCCCAGACTCCTGGGCCCGTCCCCTACGAGCCGGTAGCGGAGCAAGCCAAGCCTTGCGTGTCGGGCTTGATTTGCCGCTCCGAAAGCTCCTATGTTGGCCGACATGACGGATTTCTCCGATCTCGGCTTCGTCAAGGTGGCGGTCGTTGCCCCGCCGGTGGTAATTGCGGACCCGGCAGCCAACGGGCGGGCGATTCTCGACGCCTATTCACAAGCGCCCGCCGACGCCGCGATCGTTCTGCAGCCGGAACTAGGGATTACGGGCTATACCTGCGAGGACCTCTTCGCGACGGCCGATCTGCGACACGCCGCTCATTCGGCGCTAATGGAGGTCGCAGGAGCGACGGATGAGCGTGTCCTGGTGGTCGGTGCGCCGTGGTGGCTCTCCGACGGCCGCATTTTGAACTGCGCCTTCGTATGCTGCGGCGGTCGGGTTCTCGGCGCGGTGCCGAAGATCGCCCGGCCGAATTACGAAGAGTTCTACGAGAAGCGCTGGTTCGCCTCGGGTGCCGGCATTGCCATCGATGTCGACGATGAAGCGCTGGGCCGCTTTCCGCTCCGAACGGATCTGGTCTTCAAGCTGGCCAGTACCGCCTTCGGCATCGAGATCTGCGAAGACCTTTGGGCGCCGAGTCCGCCGAGCGCCGACCTGGCCTTGGCGGGCGCGGAGATCGTCCTCAACCTGTCGGCAAGCACGGAACTGGTCGCCAAGGCCGACTACCGGCGGGATCTCGTGCGCACCCAAAGTGCACGGACGCTCGCCGCCTACGTGTACGCGGGCGCCGGACCCACGGAGTCCACCAAGGACGTGGTATTCGGCGGCCATCTGATCATCGCGGAGAACGGCTGGTTGCTCGGCGAATCGACGCGCTTTGAACTCGCGGGTTCGAACCTGACGGTAGAGATCGACACCCAGCGGTTGCGACACGCGCGTGTGCAAAACACTACCTTTGCGCAGAGCCGCCGACCACCGACGCCGACCGAAGTTGACGCCGGAAGTCCAGCGCCGCTGCGCACGCTCGCGCGAGCGTATCCCAGGCAACCGTTCGTGCCGGCCGACGAATCGGAACTCACCGCCCGCGCCCGGGAGATTCTCGCCATCCAGGCAACGGGACTGGCACGGCGTGTGCGTGCGGCCAACGCGGAGCGGCTGGTAATCGGGCTGTCCGGCGGGCTCGATTCGAGCCTCGCCTATCTCGTGTGCCTCGATGCCCTCGAACTCTTGAACCTGCCGCCGACCGCGCTCTGCGCGCTGACGATGCCCGGGCCCGGGACCACGGCGCACACCTTGGCGTCTGCGCGAGAGCTTGCCCGCACAACCGAGGTGGAGTTGCGCGAGATTCCCATCGAGTCGGCGGTGGATCAGCACCTCGCGGACATCGCGCACCCGGGGGATGCCGACGTGACGTTCGAGAACGTACAGGCCCGGGAGCGCACGCAGATCCTGTTCGACACCGCCAATCTCATGGGTGGCATCGTGGTCGGCACCGGCGACCTCTCGGAACTCGCCTTGGGGTGGTGCACGTTCAACGCGGACCAGATGGCGAGCTACAACGTCAACGCCGGGGTTCCCAAGACGCTTATCGCCTACCTCGTTCGGTGGTATGCGCGACATCGCGCCCACGACGAGTTGCGGGCCGTCCTCGAGCGCGTCCTCGACACGCCGATCACCCCCGAGCTCATTCCGTCGGTAGACGGCGAGATAAGCCAGGAAACCGAGGCCATCATCGGACCCTACGAACTCCACGACTTCTTCCTGTACCACTTCCTACGCAACGGCGCGGGGGCCACGAAGATCTTCGTGTTGGCGTGTCGTGCCTTTGACGGATCCTATGCGCCGCGCGAGATCAAGCATTGGCTCAGAGTCTTTTTTGGGCGATTCTTCGCCCAGCAATTCAAACGAACCACGCTGCCGCCGGGACCGAAGGTCGGTACCGTCAGCCTGTCCCCTAGGGGCGACTGGCGGATGCCGGACGAGGCCAGCGCCGGCGCATTACTGGCCGCAATCGACGAGATCGAACTCAACTGATTGGAGAGAAAGCAATGTCGAAGCGGTTTTTGACCATGGTCCTCACACTGTTGGCGGCGGTGTCGGCGGCCCAGGACGTGCCCTATTGCGGCGACGAGGGGGTTTGGCTGCAGATCCTGGGATCGGGTGGCTCGGACATCACCGATCAGCGGAGCGCGGCGAGCTACCTCGTGTGGAATGGCGAGCATGCCCGGCTTATGGTCGACACGGGTTCGGGGTCCGCGCTGCGCTTTGACGAGGCGGGCGCCGATATCGCCGACCTCGACGCCATCGTCTTCACGCGCCTGCAGGCCTACAACACGGTCGATCTGCCTAGCCTTCTCGAGGGTTCGCTGAGAACGGGTCGCACACGAGTCCTGCCCATCCTGGGCCCGGCGGATCCAAACGGCGAGTCGACGAGCGCGTTCATCGAGCGGCTCATCGGGCCCGAAGGTGCCTACGCCTACCTCTCCCGCTTCCTGGGGGTCGACTCGCCGGGTGGCTTTCGCATCAGCGTGCGCGACGTAGTGTCCATCGGGACACGCCGCTGGGCGGAGTTCGGCACGGACAATATCAAGCTGGCGGCGATTCCCGTACACCACGGCGGCTTGCCGGCACTTGCGTGGCGCGTCGAGATCGATGGTCACACAGTGGTATTCGCCGGCGGGTTCAGCAACCAGAAGGGCACGGTCGCCAGATTCGCCGAGGATGCCGATGCGCTGGTCGTCCACCACGCCATCTCCGAGTCCGCGCGGGGCCGCATCCGGGACCTGTATTCGAGACCGTCCGAGCTTGGCCGCATCGCAACCAACGCCAAGGTACGCATGCTGGTCCTCGGCCATCGGACGAGCCGCACGCTGGGCATGGAAACCATCAACACGGGTGCCATCCGCGAGCAGTACACGGGGCCGCTCATCTTCGGGGACGAGCTGGAGTGCTGGGGTTTGTGACGGCGCGCCGCATGGGCTCGTTGCATCGGCGTGCGCCGTAGGGGACGGGCTTGTCCCGTCCCGGCGGACGAACCATCCGAGCGGTATGATTGTGTTCTTTCCTTGAGTGGGATCGCGAATGGGTAAGGGCGACATCCGCACGCGGCGCGGCAAGATCGTACGGGGAACCTACGGCAACAAACGGCGCCGCAAGCGGAAGAAGGCGGGTGACGCCAAGAAGCAGTAGCCCAAGGTCGCGTTGTTGCGCCGTCACGAAGGGCAGGACGTTCCGCTGACCGCGGCGGCATTCGTACTATGCTTGCCGTTTCGTCTCGCGGAGCAACCCCATGGCGCTCGACATCGAAACGTGCGACCACCTCCTTTCTACAACCCGTGCCGTGCGCAAACGGCTCGACCTGTCGCGCCCGGTGCCTCGCAGGGTCGTCGAAGAGTGTCTTGAACTTGCGATTCAAGCACCGACGGGGTCCAACAGCCAGAACTGGCGCTGGGTGGTGGTCGACGACGCGGACAAACGCCGGGCCCTTGCCGGTCTCTATCGCCGCGGCGGAGAAGCCTACCTGACGGGTGCCAGCGAGCGAGCCGACGCGTCCGGCGATCCGCAGACCGCTCGCGTGTTCAGCTCGGCGCTCTACCTGATGGAACACCTGCACGAAGTGCCGGTGCATGTGATTCCCTGCCTGGTTGGTCGACCGGGCG